>NZ_JBKJAD010000009.1:0-123155 GCF_048146105.1 Azonexus caeni | reverse complement strand
GCAGTTTATGCTCCACGCTTCCTCCCCACGCTCGGTCGCCCTCACGCAGTTGCGCTTCACTTCGTTCGTCGTGATCAACTTACGGCGGGACTTACACCCGCAGGAGTGCGCCCGTGCCGGGCGCACATGAAAAAGCCCCGCCTGGGCGGGGCTTTTTTGCTGCCATCGGCGCAGCGATCAGGCACGCATCGTCTTGAGCGCGGCGTTGAAGGTCGGGCTCGGACGCATCACCGCCTTGCACTTGTCGGCGTCGGCCTTGTAGTAGCCGCCGATATCGGCCGGTTTTCCCTGCACCGACGCGAACTCGGCGACGATAGTCGCTTCGCTGTCGGTCAGCGTCTTGGCCAGCTTGGCGAAGTGCGCGGCCAGTTCGGCGTCTTCCTTCTGCGCCGCGAGTTCCTGCGCCCAGTACATGGCGAGATAGAACTGCGAACCGCGGTTGTCGAGTTCGCCGGTCTTCGGCGACGGCGACTTGCGGTTGTCGAGGAGCTTGCCGGTAGCGGCGTCGAGCGTCTTGGCCAGCAGCTTGGCGCGGGCGTTGCCTTCCTTGATGCCGAGTTCTTCCAGCGATACGGCCAGGGCCAGGAACTCACCGAGCGAATCCCAGCGCAGGTGGTTTTCCTGCGTCAGTTGCTGGAC
Organism: Azonexus caeni; assembly: GCF_048146105.1. NCBI lineage: Bacteria > Pseudomonadati > Pseudomonadota > Betaproteobacteria > Rhodocyclales > Azonexaceae > Azonexus > Azonexus caeni. The sequence goes on along the minus strand of NZ_JBKJAD010000009.1, from coordinate 122,516 downwards.
GTGCTTCGGTGCCGAACCGCCGGCACCGGTCTCGTACATGCCGCCGCCGTTCATCAGCGGGACGATCGACAGCATCTTGGCCGAGGTGCCGAGTTCCATGATCGGGAACAGGTCGGTCAGGTAGTCGCGCAGGATGTTGCCCGTGACCGAAATCGTGTCCAGGCCGCGGGCGACGCGCTCGAGCGTGTAACGCATGGCGCGCACCTGGGACATGACGTGGATTTCCAGGCCGCTGGTGTCGTGATCCTTGAGGTAGACATTGACCTTCTTGATCAGCTCGGCTTCGTGCGGACGGTAGGGGTCGAGCCAGAAGACGGCCGGCATGCCGGAGTTGCGGGCACGGGTGACGGCGAGCTTGACCCAGTCGCGGATCGGCGCGTCCTTGACCTGGCACATGCGCCAGATGTCGCCGGCTTCGACGTTCTGCGTCAGCAGGACTTCGCCGCTGTCGATATCGACGATGTTGGCGATGCCGTCCTCGGCGATTTCAAAGGTCTTGTCGTGCGAACCGTATTCTTCGGCCTGCTGGGCCATCAGGCCGACGTTCGGCACGGTGCCCATGGTGCGCGGATCGAAGTTGCCGTGCCACTTCATGAAATTGATCATTTCCTGATAGATGCGGGCGAAAGTCGATTCCGGCATCACGCACTTGCTGTCGTACTGCTTGCCGTCGGCGCCCCACATCTTGCCGCCGGCACGCATCATCGCCGGCATCGACGCATCGACGATGATGTCGTTCGGCGAATGGAAATTGGTGATGCCCTTGGCCGAATCGACCATCGCCAGACGCGGACGATGTTCCTGGCAGGCGTGCAGGTCGCGGATGATCTCGTCGCGCTTCGATTCTGGCAACTGCTTGATCTTCTCGTAGAGGTCGACCATACCGTTGTTGACGTTGATGCCCAGCTCGTCGAAGGTCTTGGCGTGCTTCTCGAAGGCTTCCTTGTAGTAGATCTTGACGCAGTGGCCGAAGACGATGGGGTGCGAGACCTTCATCATCGTCGCCTTGACGTGCAGCGAGAACAGGATGCCGGCCTGGCGGCAGTCTTCCAGCTCCTGCTCGTAGAAGTCGCAGAGCGCCTTCTTGCTCATGAACATGGAGTCGATGATCTCGCCTTCGAGCAGCTTCACTTCCGGTTTCAGGACGCTGACCTTGCCGCCCTTGGCGATCAGCTCCATGCGCACGCGGCGGGGCTTGTCGAGGGTCAGCGACTTTTCGCCGTGATAGAAGTCGCCGCCGTGCATGTGCGAGACATGGGTCTGCGACCACTGCTTCCACTCGCCCATCGAATGCGGGTGCTTCTTGGCGTAGTTCTTGACGGCTGCCGGCGCGCGGCGGTCGGAGTTACCTTCGCGCAGCACCGGATTGACGGCGGAACCGAGGCACTTGTTGTAGCGCAGGCGGATCGCTTTTTCTTCATCGCTTGCCGGATTTTCCGGGAAATCGGGCAGAGCGTAGCCCTTTTCCTGAAGTTCCTTGATGCAGGCCTTCAACTGGGCGACCGACGCCGAGATGTTGGGCAGCTTGATGATGTTGGTTTCGGGTTCGAGACACTTCTTGCCGAGTTCGCCGAGGGTGTTCGGCAGGCGCTGCGCTTCCGTCAGGTATTCGGGAAACTCGGCGATGACGCGGGCCGATACCGAAATGTCGGCCTTCTCGATGGTGATCCCGGCAGGCGCCGTGAACGTGCGGATAACCGGCAGGAAGGCGCACGTTGCCAACAGCGGCGCCTCGTCGGTAAGCGTATAGATGATCTTGGATTCCTCTGCAGACATGCTAACTAACCCCTTTGCGATGGCTTTTATCAATATGCGGGTGAAGCTTAGCTCGACACCCTTGCGCGGTGCTTACGAAACCCTGGGAGTATCCGCAACGCCAGCCGATCGGTCAACCGGTGAAACAGCATTTCATATTGCGCAGCGGGCTGCTGCAAACGGTGCCGATGCTAGAATCGAGCGCACTTCCGGGGGAATGGACGATGAAGATTTCGGTCGGTCTTTACGGCACCAACGCGCACCAGATTGCGCTCGCGCTGATCCAGGGCTTCAACCGGCACTATTCGCTGTTCCGCCAAACCTGCTACGAAGCCAAGACGCGTTTCGAACAAGGCGACTGGCTCGGAGTGCACCGCGCGGTCAAGGAACGCATCCGCTTCTACGACGACCGCGTCGACGAATGCGTCGATCGCCTGCGCAGCGAGTTCGACGCCCGCAACATCGACGACAGCGTCTGGCAGCAGGTCAAGCTGCTCTACATCGGCTTGCTGCTCAACCACAAGCAGCCGGAGCTGGCGGAAACCTTCTTCAATTCAGTGACCACCAAGATTCTCGACCGGACCTATTTCCACAACGATTTCCTGTTCGTCCGGCCGACCATCTCGACGGAAAACCTCGAAGCCGACAGCGATCCGATCTACCGCAGCTACTACGCCAAGGCCAGCGGCCTGCGCGGCGCGATCCGCGAGATCGTCGGCGATTTCGGCTGGCAGCGCCCTTTCGCCAACCTCGAACGCGACGTCGACTACGTCTACCACAGCATCCGTCGCTACCTGAAGGAGATGCCGCGGCGCGAGGTCAACTTCCAGATTCAGGTACTCGGTTCCGCCTTCTACCGCAACAAGGCGGCCTACATCATCGGCAAGGCGGTCAACGGGGCGCTTGAATACCCTTTCGCCATTCCCGTGCTGCACGATGCTGAAGGACGCCTCTACCTCGACACCGTGCTGCTCGACGCCTGGCGTATCGGCTTGCTGTTCTCGCTGTCGCGCGCCTATTTCATGGTCGACATGGAGGTGCCGTCAGGCTACGTGCAGTTCCTGCGCTCGATCATGCCGAACAAGCCGCGCTCCGAAATCTACGTCATGCTCGGCCTCGGCAAGCAGGGCAAGACGATGTTCTTCCGCGACTTCATCTATCACCTGCACCACTCGGAAGACGAGTTCATCATGGCGCCCGGCATCCGTGGCCTGGTCATGCTGGTGTTCACGCTGCCCTCCTTCCCCTACGTGTTCAAGATCATCAAGGACATCTTCGGCAGTTCCAAGGAGATGGACCAGGCGACGGTCAAGAAGAAATTCCTGATGGTCAAGCAGGTCGACCGCGTCGGCCGGATGGCCGACACGCTGGAGTTCTCCAACGTGATGTTCCCGCTGAAGCGCTTCGACGACGAGGTGATGGACGAGCTGCGCCGGCTCGCCCCGTCCAAGTACGAGATCGACGGCGAGCAATTGATCATCAAGCACCTCTACATCGAGCGCCGGATGGAGCCGCTCAACATCCACCTCGAACGGATGGACAAGTCGAACAACCTGGCCGGGCTGGAACACGCGATCAAGGAATACGGCAGCACGATCCGTGAGCTGGCGCAGGCCAACATCTTCCCCGGCGACATGCTGTGGAAGAACTTCGGCGTCACCCGCTACGGCCGCGTCGTCTTCTACGATTACGACGAGATCGACTACATGACCGACATCAACTTCCGCAAGATTCCGCCGGCGCCGGACTTCGAGACCGAGATGTCGGGCGAGGTCTGGTACCCGGTCCACCGCGGCGATGTCTTTCCCGAGGAATTCGCCACCTTCCTGCTCGGTTCGCCGCAGGTGCGCAAGCTGTTCATGAAGCACCACAAGGACCTGCTGACGCCGGCCTTCTGGCAGGACGCCCAGGCCAAGATCCGGGCCGGCCACGTCGAGGATTTCTTCCCTTATCCGCAGGAATTGCGCTTCGTCAACTGCCGTCCCGGAAAGGACGAAAATGCCTGATGTCCGCGCTTTTCGACAGCAACCGATAAGTGATTGCTGACCAGTCACGTCAGCAATACTGATTGTTTCAAAATTAACAATCCACTTATCTTAGCCAGGAAAAATTAACCCTCGAATGACTTTCAGGCAAGGAGATCAAAATGCCGCTGACCCTGGCGGTTGCCCGTGAACGCAGCGACGGCGAAAGCCGCACCGCGCTCGTTCCCGAGACAGCCAAGAAGTTCGCCGCACTTGGCGCCCGCCTCCGCATGGAGCAGAGTGCCGGCGTGCAAAGCCACTTCCTCGACCCCGATTACATCGGCGTGGACTTCATGCCAAGCCTCGAAGGCAGCTATGCCGGCGCCGACCTGATCCTGCGCGTGACGCCGCCGTCGCTGGCCGAAATTGCCGCGATGCCGGAAGGCGCGGTGCTGATCGGGCTGTTGAAGCCCTACGAAGCGAAGGAACGGCTGGCGGCCCTCAACGCCCGCAAGATCACCGCCTTCTCGCTCGAACTGCTGCCGCGCATCTCGCGCGCTCAAAGCATGGACGCGCTGTCCAGCCAGGGCGCCTGTGCCGGCTACCAGTGCGGGCTGATCGCCGCCGCGCGCTGCACCAAGTTCTTCCCGATGCTGACCACCGCCGCCGGCACCATCCGCCCGGCGCGCGTGCTCGTCATCGGCGCCGGCGTCGCCGGCCTGCAGGCGATCGCCACCTGCAAGCGCCTCGGCGCCATGGTCGAAGCCTACGACGTGCGCGCAGCGGCCAAGGAGCAGATCGAATCGCTCGGCGCCAAGTTCGTCGATACCGGTGTCTCCGCCGACGGCGCCGGCGGCTACGCCCGCGAGCTGACTGCCGAGGAAAAGGCGGCGCAGGCCGAGAAGCTGGCCAAGGCGGTCGCCGCCGCCGACGTCGTGATCACGACGGCGGCGATTCCCGGCAAGAAGGCGCCGGTGATCGTCACCCGCGACATGGTCGGGCGCATGAAGTACGGCGCCATCATCGTCGACATGGCCGCCGAATCCGGCGGCAACTGCGAGCTGACGCAGCCGGGCGAACACGTCATCGCCAACGACGTGAACATCCACGGCCCGCTCAACCTGCCGTCGCGCATGCCGACGCACGCCTCCGAGCTGTACGCCAAGAACATCTACAACTTCCTCTCGCCGTGGATCAAGGACGGCGCCCTGAACATCGACTGGAGCGACGAGGTCGTCGCCGGCACCGTGCTCTGCCGCGACGGCGCGACGGTCCATGCCACGGTCAAGCAAATCCTGGGAGACGCCTGATGGACGGTCTGCTTGCGTTGTACATCTTCATGCTCGCCGCCTTCACCGGTTACGAGATCATCGCCAAGGTGCCAGTGATCCTGCACACGCCGCTGATGTCGGGGTCCAATTTCGTCCATGGCGTGGTGGTGGTCGGCGCGATGATCGCGCTCGGCCACGCCGAGACGCCGCTCGAACAGGCCATCGGCTTCTTCGCCGTGGCGCTCGGCGCCGCCAACGCGGCCGGCGGCTACGTGGTCACCGAACGCATGCTCGGCATGTTCAAGAAGAAGGAGGGAACGCAATGACCGCCCCCTTCTACGTCCAGGGCGCCTGGTTCGTCGGCGCCGCGCTCTTCATCTTCGGCTTGAAGGGCATGAGTTCGCCGGCCTCGGCGCGGCGCGGCATCGTCATCGCCGGTTACGGCATGCTGATCGCCATCGCCGCCACCTTCCTCGTTCCAGGCCTGCACAACCTCGGCCTGATCGCCCTCGCCCTGGTACTCGGCGGCGGCGCCGCCTGGATTTCCGGGCAGAAGGTGAAGATGACCGACATGCCGCAGATGGTCGCCATCTACAACGGCATGGGCGGCGGCGCGGCGGCGGCGATTGCCGCCATCGAGTTCGCCCGCGGCGACGCCCAGGGTCTGGTGACGACGACGCTCGCCGTGCTCGGCGCGCTGATCGGCGCTGTCTCCTTCACCGGCTCCTGCGTCGCCTGGGCCAAGCTGCAGGGCGTGCTCAGGAAGGCTTACCGCCTGCCGGCGCAGAACGCGGTCAATGTCACGCTGGCGGCGGTCGCCATCGGCCTCGGCCTGAGCATGATCGCCCTGGCGCCGGCGCAGCCGCAACTGATCATCGGCTTCTTCGTCGTCGCCCTGGTCCTTGGCCTGATCGTCACCCTGCCCATCGGCGGCGCCGACATGCCGGTGGTGATCTCGCTGTTCAACGCCTTCACCGGCCTCGCCGTCGGCTTTGAAGGCTACGTGCTCGGCAACCCGGCCTTGATCATCGCCGGCATCGTCGTCGGCGCCGCCGGCACGCTGCTCACCCAGTTGATGGCCAAGGCAATGAACCGGCCGCTATCGAACATCCTGTTCACGCCGATGGTCGCCTCCGGGCCCGGCGAAGCGATCAGCGGCACGATGAAGGAAGTCGGCGCGATCGACGCGGCGGCGATGATGCGCTACGCGTCCAAGGTCATCATCGTTCCCGGTTACGGCATGGCGGTAGCGCACGCCCAGCACAAGGTCTGGGAAATGACCGAGCTACTGGAAGAGGCCGGGGTCGAGGTGAAGTTCGCGATCCACCCGGTGGCCGGACGCATGCCGGGGCACATGAACGTCCTGCTGGCGGAAGCCGGCGTGCCCTACGACAAGATTTTCGACCTTGAGGAAATCAACGGCGAATTCGGCCAGGCCGACGTGGCGCTGGTGATCGGCGCCAACGACGTGGTCAATCCGAGCGCGCGTACCGACAAGGCCAGTCCGATCTACGGCATGCCGATCCTCGACGCCGACAAAGCGCAGAACGTGATCGTCATCAAGCGCGGCAAGGGCACCGGCTATTCGGGCGTCGAAAACGCTCTCTTCTACACCGACAACTGCCGCATGCTCTACGGCGACGCGCAACCGATGGCCGGTGAAATCATCCAGCAACTGAAATCGATGACTTGAGTGCGATACCGGCGCGGCGGCAATCTCCGTACAATGCGGGGATTACCGCCGCAACCGGCATTGGGAACTCGGCATGAAAAGACTTGATGATCTACTGATCCGGGGCTGCGCTGGCGCCGCCCTGCTCCTCTGGGCCTGGTCGCTCGCCTCGCCCGGCATTTCCGGACATTGGTTCTTGCTCATCGCGCTCCTGCTGATTGCCGCGGCGATCCTCTCGATCACCGAACGCGAAAGCTGGAAGACCAGGCAGCAGGGCTACGTCAAGGAACTGACGCAGGTGATGTCCGAGTATCAGGTGCTGTCGGACGAAGCGATGGCGCACGCCGAACTGCAGTTCTCGTCGCTGGAGACGGAGATGCAGGAAGCCAAGGCGCTGATCCGCGATTCGGTGAACCGGATCAGCGGCAGCCTGACCGGTCTCGAATCGCAATCCAACGACCAGCGCCACATCCTGCAGTCGCTGATCGACGAGATGCTCAGCGTGACCGGCTCGGACGACAGCCACGCCGCCGAACAGGCCGGCCTGCAGCGCTTTTTCGCCGAAACCAACAACCTGATCGGCGAATTCGTCGGCAAGATGGAACAGTTGCGTACCACCAGCCAGGGCGTTGCCGAAAGCTTCGGCCAGATGCAGGACAAGGTGGCCCGCATCACCGGCACGCTCAACGACATTTCCGGCATCACCAAGCAGACCGACCTGCTGGCGCTCAACGCCGCGATCGAAGCCGCCCGCGCCGGCGAGGCCGGCCGTGGCTTCGCCGTCGTCGCCGACGAGGTGCGCTCGCTGGCAGCGCGTACCGGCGAATTCAACGTCGATATCCGCACCGCCCTCGACGACATCCTGAAATCGCTGCGCGACGTCGGCGAACGGGTCAATGTCGCCAGTCACATCGACCTCAGCGTCGCCGACCGCTCGCGGGCGACGCTGGAGGACCTCGGCCGCGAACTGATCGAACTGACCGAGAAGGCGCGCGAGCACTCGACCAACATCACCTCGATCACCGAGCGCATGCGCGACCTGACGCTCGACGGCGTGATGGCGATGCAGTTCGAGGACATCGTCAACCAGATGATCACCCGCATCAGCCAGCGCACCGAGAACGTCGGCACCTACATGCACGCCTTCCTCAGCCTGCACAACGACCGCGACGAAAACGACGGCGTCCAGCGTTTCCGCAAGCGCAGCCAGCACCTGGTGCAGTTGCTCGTCGATTCGCACGTCAAGACCGACGCCTTGCGTTCGCGCACCATCCAGAGCGGAACGGGAAGCAGCGGCGAAGGCGACATCGAGATGTTCTGACGCCAGGCCCCGGAAATTCCACCCCGAACACAGGAAGCCGCGAACGAGACATGGACCTTCCCACCCTACTGGAAAGCTTCGGGGAAAAAACGGTAATCACCGTCACCGGCCTGCTGATCGGCATCCTGTTCGGCATCTTTGCCCAGCGCTCGCGTTTCTGCCTGCGCTCGGCGGTCATCGAGTTCTGGCGCCGGGAAAGCGACGGCCGCCTGGCGATCTGGCTGTTCGCCTTCGCCGCCGCCGTGGTCGCCACCCAGGCGGCAATCCTCGCCGGCTGGCTCGACGTCTCGCAGGCCCGCCAGCTATCGGCGCGCGGCAGCCTGTCCGGCGCCCTGATCGGCGGCCTGCTGTTCGGCATCGGCATGATCCTCGCCCGCGGCTGTTCGTCGCGCATGCTGGTGCTGGCCGCCAACGGCAACCTGCGCGCCCTGCTCACCGGCCTGATCTTCGCGGTCACCGCCCAGGCATCGCTGAGCGGCCTGCTCTCGCCGCTACGCAACTGGCTGTCGGGTCTGTGGACGATCGAGGGCAGCGCCCGCGACCTGCTGGTCAGCGCCCACCTCGGCAATCTCGGCGGCCTGCTCTTCGGCCTCGCCTGGCTGGCGGCGGCGATCGTCTTCGGGCGCCGCGCCCGCCTCGGCTTCCGCGAATGGAGTTGCGCGATCGGCGTCGGGCTGAGCGTCGCTCTCGCCTGGCTGTGCACCTTCGTCATCGGCAGCCACGCCTTCGAGGTGATGCCGGTGCAGAGCCTGAGCTTCACCGGCCCCTCGGCCAACGTGCTGATGCTGGTGCTGTCGCCGCCCGGCCAACCCTGGGATTTCGACATCGGCCTGGTGCCCGGCGTGGTGCTGGGTTCCTTCCTTGCCGCATTGTGGGGCCGCGAACTGAAACTGGAAGGCTTCAAGGACGGCCACAGCATGCGCCGCTACATCGCCGGCGCCCTGCTGATGGGTTTCGGCGGCATGCTTGCCGGCGGCTGCGCGGTCGGTGCCGGGGTTTCCGGCGCGGCAATCTTCGCGCTCACCGCCTGGCTGGCGCTGATCGGCATGTGGGGTGGCGCCGGTCTTGCCGACAAGCTGATCGACGGACCGGCGCGCCGCAACGCGACGCCCCGGCCGTGATTCAATCAACCATTGGCCGCCGGCTTGCGCCAGCCGATCGCGGTATAGACGAGCACCGCCGTCCCGATCAGGCCGAGACCGAAAACCAGCGCGATCAGGAACCAGTCGGCCGGCCCGCCGGCATCGGTGAAGCCGGACGACGAGACCTTGGCCATCAGCACCAGCGCCAGCACGCCACCGAGCAGGCCGGCGAGTTCGGCACGCACCAGGCGCTTCGAATTGATGCTTTTCTCCTTGACCAACAGGGCAATGAAGGCAGCCGTGCCGGCAATGATGACGAGCAACATCAGCCACAGCAGCGGCCCCAGCATTTCCTGGAAGACAGCGAGGAAAACCAGCGGATCGAGTTCTTTCATCGTTTGACTCCTTCGAAAATCAGGCGCGACCGCGCAGCATGCTGATATAGGTTGGCTTCAGGGCCATCGTCTTCATCACCCAACTGATCCACAACTCTTCGAGCGGCGCGATGACGCCCGGGAAAGACGGCGTCAGGTTGTCCTTGTAGTCGAACTCGATCAGCATCGCCTGGCCGAGACGGGTGATCAGCGGGCACGAGGTGTAACCGCCGTAATGCGCCGACGATTCCTTGCCCTCGATCTGCGCGACCAGATGATCTACCGCCACCGGCACCTGCCACTTGACGCTCGCCGCGGTCTTGCCTTTGGGCACGCCGGCGACGTCGCCGACGGCGAAGACATTGTCGAAACGCTTGTGCCGCAGCTTGTGCTTGTCGACCTCGATCCAGCCGTCGTTGGCCCAGCCGCCTTCCTGCCAGCGCAACGGGCTGTTGCGCACGGCGTCCGGCGCCCGCATCGGTGGAATCACGTTGATGAAGTCATACTGCAATTCGACCGGGCCGAGCGCCGTCTTGAACACCGCAAGGCGCTTGCCGAGGTCGATCGATTCCAGGATGCGCTCGTAATTGACCTTGACGCCGCGGTCTTCGAACAGCATGCGGACCTTCTCATGGACGATGGGCACCGAGAACAAGGCCTTGTTGTTGGCGTTGTAGATCAGCTCGGCCTTGCCGCGGTTGCCGCGGCGGCGCAGATAGTCGTCGGTGATGAAGGTGTATTTGAGCGGCGCCCCGGCGCACTTCATCTCGGTGCCCGGGCGCAGGAAGACGCCGACGCCACCGTTGTCGGCGAAGTTCGACATGGCGCGCCAGGTGGCTTCGGCCTTGGCCGGGCTGTGATAGATGCTGCCCAGCCCGTTGTTGCCGATCTGCTCGACATCCATGCCAGCAATCGCCGCGTAGTCCAGTTTGCAACCGGTGGCGACGATCAGATAATCGTAGGCGATGGACTTGCCGCCGGTGGTGACGATCTTCCTGCCCTCGGGATCGAACTCGGCGACGCCCTCCTCGATCAATTCGACGCCGGCCAGCAGGTAATCGCGGGTTGCCGAAACGACGTAGGAAGCCGGTTTGATGCCGGAACTGACGAGGGTGAAACCGGGCTGGTAGAAATGTTCCTTGCGCGCGTCTACCAGCGTGATCTTCGCCCCTTCCAGGCGGGCAGCGAGTTGCGAGGCTGCCGCCAGACCGGCCGCCCCGGCACCGGCGATGACGATGTTCGCACTCGTCCTGACACGCGGCGCGGCCTGCGCCGCCGCCGGGCGGAGCAGGATCGCCCCGGCGCCGGCCGCCCCCAATGTCAGGAATGCGCGACGGTCGATGCCTCCCTTGACCGTCTGCGCAATGCATTGTTCAAGCACATCTTTTTTCATCTTGTCTCCTTCCCCATGTGAGACGCCGCAGCGCCGAATAAAACACTATTTCATAATATGCTTAAATAACCACCCCAAAAAAAGCCCTACCCGAAGGTCGGACCGCTCACGCAATCAACGCGGGAAGTACATTTTTTCCCGGTCGAGTTTGTAGCTCCACGGCAGGTCGGCGTTACGCCAGCCGTTGACGATGCGCTGTCCCTTTTTCGCACCATCGCTGGCCCGATCACCCTCGAATCCCTCAACCACACTATAGACCTTGGCGTAACCGGCAGCGAGCAAGCGATCGGCAGCCTTGGAACTGCGGTCGCCGGAGCGGCACATCAGGATCACCGGTGCGTCCTTGCCCAGGCCCAGCGCCTGCATGCGGCGATCGATCTCGGCGACGAAATCCTGGTTCGGCTCCAGCTTGTACATGGTCCGCTTGTCGTCCCAGTCGGTCATGATTTCCTGATGCTCGACGAAGGGCACCAGGGCATCGACGGTGCTTGCCATGCCGACATACATGGCTTCGGCGCGGGTGCGAATGTCGAAGAAGCCGACGCCTTTCGGATTGGCGGTTTTCATCTCCAGCGCCTGCTGCGGCGTCAGGTAGAGGCCGGCCTTGCTCACCTTGATTTCCGGCAGCTTGCTCCAGTCGGTCGAACCCGGCGCCCAGTCGGCGGCCAGGCTCAGGGTGGAAAAGGCCAGCGCCAGGCCGGCCACGGCAAATTTCATGGTTTTCATAGGGCGATCCCCGGATTGCCGTCGGCTCCCTTGAGCTTGGGCATGTTGAGTTGAACAGGCTTGAGTGTCTTGACGTCGCGCAGGTAGCGGGCGACCAGTTCCCAGATCGGCTCGCCGGCATCCTTCGCTTCTTCCGAGACCGGCGCCCAGCCGGCGACCTTGTAGGTCCTGGCGGGGTCGATCAACTGGCCGCGCAGCATCATGTTGCTGATGCGCTGGCCGGCCTTGGCGGTCGGGTCGCAGGTGTACTGCAGGCCGCCGACGCGCACCATGTCCCCGCCCTGCTGGTAGTAGGGATCGGGATTGAACAGGTTGTCGCAGACGTCTTCGAGCACGGTCTTGATCATCTCGCCGCTCATGTTGCTCACCGTCGTCCACGGATAGGTGATCGCCGTCTGGTCGAGCACGTGCTCCATCAGGATCGGCTGCCCGGGCAGCAGCGAGGTGCCCCAACGGAAGCCGGGCGAGAAGGCGATTTCGGCGTCCTTTTCCTTGATCAGCGCATCGACGATGACCTGGTCGAAAGTGCCATTGAAGTTGCCGCGGCGATACAGCGTGCCTTCACTGATGGCCAGTTGCTCGTTGAGCTTGCCGAGGTAAGGCGCGCGGACCTTGTCGATCAGCGCCTGCATCGCCGGGTCGGCGGGCAGCAGGTTGGCGAAGACCGGCAGCAACTTGTAGCGGTAGCCGGCGATCTTGCCGTTCTTGACGTCGAAGTCGAGGACGCCGAGGTACTTGCCGTTGGAACCGGCGTTGGTGACCAGGGTCTGGCCGCCGGCATTCTTGACGATGACCGGCGCCGGCATGCCGTCGTGGGTGTGACCGCCCATGATGGCGTCGATGCCGCGCAGGCGCGAGGCCATCTTCAGGTCGACGTCCATGCCGTTGTGCGACAAGACGACGACGACCTGGGCGCCCTTGGCGCGTGCTTCGTCGACCACCGCCTGCATGTTCTCTTCCTGGATGCCGTAGCTCCAGTTCGGCACCTGCCAGCGCGGGTTGGCAATCGGCGTGTAGGGGAAAGCCTGGCCGACGATGGCGACCGGCACGCCGTTCATGTTCTTGATCACGTAGGGCTTGAACACCGGATCGCCGAAATCGGCGGTCTTGACGTTCTGGGCGACGATGTCGACGACGCCGGCGAAGTCCTTCTCCTCGATTTCCTTGACCCGCGCCTCGCCATAGGTGGCTTCCCAGTGCAGGGTCATGACATTGACGCCGAGCGCCTTGCAGGCGTCGACCATGTCCTGGGCGTTGGTCCACAGCGCGGTGCCGGAACCCTGCCAGGTGTCGCCGCCGTCGAGCAGCAGCGCCCCCGGATTGCGCGCCTTCATGCGCTTGACCAGCGTCGCCAGGTGGGCGAAGCCGCCGACCTTGCCGTAGGTTTCGGCGGCCTTCTCGAAATTCAGATAGGTGTAGGCATGCGCCTCGATGCTGTTCGGCTTGAAACCGAAGTGCTTGAGCAGCTTGTCGCCGACCAGGTGCGGCACCTTGCCGAACTGGTCGCCGAAACCGAGATTGACGCTCGGCTCACGAAAATAGATCGGATTGAGCTGGGCGTGGCAGTCGGTGATGTGCAGCAGGCTGACGTTGCCGAACTTAGGCAGGTCGTACAGCTTGCCGGCCCCCTTTTCGGCCAGCGCCAGTTCGCTGTGCAAGGACATGCCGCCAGCGGCGGCCACTGCCAGCACCTGGAGAAACTCTCGACGATTCATGCTCATGAATTGATTCCCTGAAAGAAAAGCCCGGCGGGAATCCGCCGGGCTGGGTCACATCGGTTTTACTTTTTATTGACCGGCGACTGGGGATCGAACAGATAAGCCATCAGATCCTTCATCTGCTTTTCGGTCAGGATTTCCGCGTCGCCATTGCGCGGCATGTTGCTGCAAGCGTTGAAGGCTTTGGCGTTGTAGATCTTGCCCCAGGTGTACTTGACGATGTCGTCGCCGTTGCCGCGGGTCTTGCCATACTCGAGCAGGCTGGGGCCGATGGTGCCGTAGGAGACTTCGTGGTGGCTCATCTGGTGGCAGTTGTAGCAGCCACCGCCGTTGTTGTACGGCGTCTTGTCGGTCCAGGTCAGGCCGCGACCGTCAACGGCGATCTTTTCACCGGCCTTCCAGTCGCCAAAGTACTTGCCGTCGGCCGGATAGCGAATGGTCTTCAACTGCTCTGCCTCGATCTTCGCCTGAACTTCCTTGGCCGGCGGCTTGTCCTGCGAGCAGGCCTTCTGCAGATCGAGCTGATACATCCGGTGTTTGGCGGCGATACCGTTAGTCTTGAACGAACGGTCCATCATCGCCTTGAACTCGGCGTAGGTGTCCTCGCTGGCGGCCCAGGCCGTCGGCAAGGCTGCCAGCAGGAGGGCGAGTGTGGTGAGTTTCTTCATCTTCGTCTCCTTAGCGCTTGATGCCGGGGGTCACGACCTTGCCGCCGTTGCCGTTGGCCGCCAGATAGACGGACAGGGCGATGGTCACGTCGGAGCCGTAGATCGGCTCGGCGGTCCGTTGCTGCCGGAAGCAGTCGTTGAGCCGGTGCTGCATGGTCCAGAACTGACCGTTCGACACCCGGTAGGCCGGCCAGCTCCCCCAGCCGGCGGCAGCGCCGGCATTGGTGCGCAAATCCGGCAGTTCCTGCATGCGGATGCGCTTGCCCTGGTCACCGTGACAGGTGGCGCAGGAGAAATCCATCGGCCCGGCGCGGTAGTAGAAGGCCATCTTGCCCATCTCGTACATCTGCTTCATGGCGGGCGGACGCATGTCGACCTTGATCTTGTGGCCGTTCGACTGGGTCACGACATAGGCGACCAGGGCCGCCATCTTCTCGCGTTCGCCCTTCAGCCATTTGGCCTTGACGACTTCCTGAGGATCGATCCCCTGCAGGGTTTCCATGCAGGTCATCAGACGCGTCTCGAGGTCCTGGACCTTGCCGGTATCCTTGAAATAGCGCGGCAGCTGGGCGCTGGCGCCCTTGACGACGCCAGGGCCGAGCCCGAGGTCGCAGCGTTCCAGGGTCGCGTTCTTCGGTCCGCGCGCGGTCTTCCACAACTCCTCGCCTTCGGCGGCGACCAGTTCGGAAGGATTGCCGTCCGCCAGGGCATCGCGGTATTCGTTGATGCCATCCAAGAGCTTGGCGCTCGTATCTTCTGCCTGCGCCTGCCCGACAATGGACACGACGAGTGCCAGGGCCAGTGTTTTCAGCCGGTTGTTCATGAACTCCTCCGTTGCATGGTTAAGCGTAGGCCGGTCGCGCTCTGCGTCGCTTCGCCGGCATCGGTACAGGCCGGCCACCCCCGGACCTGTACCGTCCCGTCAGGGTATCAGGCGATGGCCACCTCGTCGGTGCGGGATTCCCCCTTGTTGTCCTTCCAGGACACGGCCAGCTTGTCGCCGGCGGCGCCACCCTTGAAACGGAAGGCCAGGTAGGGGTTCTTCGAAACGGCGGTACCGAACTCGCCGGAAAGAACCACCTTGCCATTGTGCGTGGCAGTGATTTCGGTGATGAACCAGGCCGGGATCACGGCGCCGTTGGCGTCCTTGCGCTGGCCGGTTTCCATTTCGTGGGCGATCAGGGCCTTGACTTCGGTAACGCCATCCTTGACGGAGGCACGGATTCGCATGGGCTTAGTTGCCATTTATCTATCTCCTTGAATTCCAGTATGGGGATCAGCCGCCGCAGCCGCCGAGGGTGACCTTGATTTCCTTGGTCGCCACGAAGAACTTGTCGCCGGCCTTGACCAGCGCGTAGATGTTCGAGGTCTGCCCCATCTTGACCCGGGTCTGGACATTGGCTTCCGTGCCGGCCGGCAGGGTGAAGCTGGCGGCCAGGGCATTCGGGTTCTTCTCGATCAGGATCGCCATCAGCGTCGTTCCCGGAATGGCCGAGGTAACGCCAACCGGCACCACGGCACCGTTTTCAGCGATGTCCGGACCGGTCACCTGGACCTCCTTGCTGTCGGTCGGTTGTGCCGCACCGAGCGCCTTCAGGGTGTCGGCCATGCTCTTCGCTTCGAAGGCGGCCTTGTTCCACTCGGCCAGGGCGATACCCGGCTTGATGATGCCGGCCGCAGCCAGCGCGCCGAGCACGGCAGCGCCGGTCCCGGTTTTCAGTACATTGCGACGTTGATTGTTCATGACTTCTCCTCTCTAAATTGGGAATACGGCTTCCCTGCCTGATACCTTGCTCAATCGACGGTGCGCACGCCACGCACCGGTCCGAAACTGCGATTCTGCTCTTCCAGATTGCCGTGCGCGGTCCGGGCGTAATCCGGCAGCACGGAACCGACGCGCACTTCCTTCTTGCAGTTCTTCATGCACGCGACGTTCTTCACATCGGGCTTGCCACCGTTGCCGATACCGCCCTTGCTCGCCGGCGCGCCGGGCCACATGCCGTGGTCGGTGGTCATGCCGTTGCGGTTGGGCATCAGCTTCTGCACTTCGGCGATGTTCTGGTCCGAGAGCACGAAATCGGCCGGAACGATTTCCGCGAGATTGAGGAAGTAGGCAAGGATCGCATAGACTTCGTCCGGTTTCAGCGATTTCGGTTCCGTCCACGGCATCGCCCGATGAATGTAATCCCAGAGCGTGGAAATGGTCGACACCTTGGTGAAGGTCGTGCGCTGTGGAATGCTGTTGGTCAGGAAACCGCCGACTCGCCCATTGGCGATGTCTTCCTTGGTCGTCCCGCCGATCAAAGGCGTAAACACCTCGTTCGACTCACCGAAGGAACCATGGCAGGAAGCGCATTTTTCCTCGAACAGGTCGTTGCCACGCTGCACCCCACCCGAGCCCTTGGGCAGGCCCTTGAAATCCGGACGGACATCGATATCCCAGGCGGTCACTTCGGCCGCTGTCGCCTGCCGGCCCAGACCGTAGGTATCGACGGCCTGCGCACTCCAGGTCGCGCCGAGCAGAGCGAGCGCGAAGAGGGATTTAGAGAACCTGAACATTGCTGATCTCCCCGTTGGTATCGACCTTCCAGGTCTGGATGGCGTTGTTGTGATAGATCGACTTGGTGCCGCGCACTTCACGCAACTGACCGTAGGCCGGCTGGACGTAACCGGTCTCGTCGATGGCGCGCGACTGCAGCATTGCCGGCTTGCCGTCCCACACCCAATCGACGTTGAAACGGGTCAGCGCCTTATTCTGGACCGGACCTTCGATCCGTGCCGTCTTCCAGTTGATGCCGCCGTCGAAGGAGACATCGACCCGGGTGATCTTGCCGCGCCCCGACCAGGCCAGGCCGGTGACGTTGTAGAAACCCTTCTCGAGCAGACGCTGGCCGCCCGATGGCGTCGTGATCACCGACTTGCATTCCTGGATCGAGGTGTATTGGCGGTGCTTGCCGTCCGGCATCAGGTCGATGTAATGGACGGCTTCGTCCTTGGTCGCGTAGGGCTTGTCGCCGACTTCGATGCGACGCAGCCACTTGACCCAGGACACGCCCTGCACGCCGGGTACGACCAGACGCAGCGGATAACCGTTTTCCGGCCGCAGCATCTCGCCGTTCTGGCCGTAGGCAACGAAAACTTCGCCGTTCTCGACCATTTCCATCGGGATCGTCCGCGTCATCGACGAACCGTCGGCGCCTTCGGCAAGGACATAGCGGGCCTTCTTGTAATCGACGCCGCAATCCTCAAGCAGCAGGCGCAGCGGCACGCCGGTGAATTCGGAGCAGGACAGCATGCCGTGCGTGTATTGCACGGTCGGCACCGCGACGTTGCCCCATTCGAGGCCGGTGTTGGCACCGCATTCGATGAAGTGGATGCGCGACACCGACGGCAGGCGCATCAATTCATCCATGGTGTAGACCTTGGGCTTCTTCAGGAAAGCCGGGTCGGAGCCGTTGATCATCAGGCGGTGCTGCGCCGGATCGACATCGTGCCAGCCCTGGTGGTGGCGTTCGAAGTGCAGGCCGGACGGGGTGATGATCCCGAACAAGCCTTGCAGCGGCGCGAACGACACCGAGGCCTGGCCGACCCGGGTCAGCCCCGGCGATTCACGGCGCAACAGCTGGCTCTCGTACTTCGACGGCTGACCGTAGGGGTTCATTGCCACCGGCAAGCCCAGCGTGGTCGTCCAGCTCGGCAAGTTGAGAATCGCCGGATCGCCCTCGGCTGCCCGCGCCGCGATCGGCGCCGCGAGCGCCGCACCGGCGGCCAGGAAGCTCTTGCGCAGAAAATCCCGGCGCCCCGCGGCGACAGCCTTGACCTGCTCGTCGCTCAGGAAATTTTCCGGCGCTCGCTGCAGTCGCCCCGGTTGTTTCGAAAGATCACCCATAAAGTTCATCCCCTCCGCTTATGGACTTCAAGTATTGCCGCGCTCTACCGTCACCCCGAGGTGTTCGCCGATATCCCGACTGGCCACGCTGATGCTGACCGTGCGGCAAATATCGACGAAATTCGGATCGATGACTCGGTAGAACACGGAATTGCCGTCCCGACGCCGCCCCACGACCCCTGACCGATAAAGGATGTTGAGATGCCGGGAAATGTTCGCTTGTGTCAGACCAACCTGATCAACCACTTCATGAACGGGACGCTCCTCGCCGCACAGACAGGAAAGGATGCGCAAGCGTGTCGGATCGGCCAGCAAGCTGAAGTAATGCGCTACCTGATCGAAGAGTTGGCTTGTCTCGTCCATGTTGTTTTTGATCTAAGTCAAGCCCAATATATAACTGAGTGTCTATATAGTCAACAACTGATATTGTTGCAACGCAGCATGTATTTGGCGCAAAACTGCTATACCCTTGGCAACACGCAGATCACGGCGCACCACAGAAAATCCCGGATCCCGCGCCAAATCGACAACATCCCAGAGGAAGGAGAAGTCTCGATGAAACGACTCAAATCAACCGCTCTCGCCGCACTGCTGCTCGCCGCGGCAGCCGCGCACGCGGCAGACCCCAACCTTGGCCGCAATCTCGCCGCCACCTGCGCCAATTGCCACGGCACCGACGGCAAGGCCGTTCCCGGCAGCGGGCTCGACGCCCTGGCCGGCGAAAGCAAGGAAAAACTGCTGCAAAAGCTTGCCGATTTCAAGAGCGGCGACAAGCCGGCGTCGATCATGCACCAGATTTCGCGTGGCTATACCGACGAGCAGTTGCGCCTGATCGCCGAATACTTCGCGGCACAGAAATAAGGGGGAAACGACAATGATGCTGATGAAAAGACGCGACTTTCTCAAGATGAGCGCCACCGCTGGCGCCATGGCTTCGCTCTACGGCTGCGCTGCCGGCGCCAAGGCCGGCGGCCACGTCGTCGTGGTCGGCGGCGGCTACGGTGGAGCGACGGTTGCCAAGTACCTGCGCATGTGGAGCCAGGGCGGCGTCCAGGTGACTCTGGTCGAACGCAACCCGACCTTCATCTCCTGCCCGATTTCCAACCTGGTGATCGGTGGCGACAAGACGATGGAAGACATCACGGTCAGCTACGACAACCTGCGCAACAAATGGGGCGTGCGTGTGGTGCAGGACGAGGTGCTCGGCGTCGACACCGGCAAGCGCACTGTGACGCTGGCCAAGGGCGGCAGCTTGAGCTACGACCGCCTGGTCCTGTCGCCCGGGGTCGATTTCATGTTCGAACAGATTCCCGGCCTGAACAATGCAGCCACCCAGCAGAAAATCCTGCACGCCTGGAAGGCTGGTCCGCAGACCGTCGCCCTGCGCCAGCAACTGGAAGCGATGCCGGATGGCGGCGTCTACGCGATCGCCATCCCCAAGGCGCCGTACCGCTGCCCGCCCGGACCCTACGAGCGTGCCTGCCTGGTCGCCAACTACTTCAAGAAGGCAAAACCGAAATCAAAGGTCGTCATTCTCGACGCCAACGAGGACGTCCAGTCGAAAAAGCCGCTGTTCATGAAAGCCTGGGCCGATCTCTACAAGGGCATGATCGAGTACCGCAACAACAGCGAGGTGAAGGACGTCGAAGTCGCCAGCAACACGGCGATCCTCGAGTTCGATCAGTTCAAGGCCGACGTGCTCAACGTCATCCCGCCGATGCGGGCCGGCAATATCGCCGCCAAGTCGGGGCTGAAGCTGGTCAACAATCGCTGGGTGGACATCAACTGGCTGTCGATGGAATCGACCAGCACACCGGGCGTGCATGTCCTCGGCGACGCCATCTTCCCGGCCCCGACCATGCCCAAGTCGGGCCACATGGCGAACCAGCACGGCAAGCTGGCTGCAGCGGCAATCCTCAACCTGCTTGCCGGCCAGGAACCCAACCCGGCGCCGGTGGTGATGAACACCTGCTACAGCTTCGTCGATTCGAAAAACGTCATCCACGTCGCTTCGGTGCATCAGTACGATGCCGCGACCAAGCTGGTGCAACCGGTCAAGGGTGCGGGCGGCGTCTCGGCGGCGCGCAACGAACTCGAAGGCAAGGTGGCGCTGGCCTGGGCGAAGAACATCTGGGCCGACATGCTGGCCTGAACCTTCTCCGGTAACGCAAAACGGCCGCCCGCAGGCGGCCGTTTCATTTGGTGGCCGGCGTTCAATCGAGCGTCGCGATGTAGGCGGCGACGGCGTGCCGCTCGAGATCGGAGAGCTTGGAAGCGACCGTATGCATGACCGCGTTGTCGTTGGTCCGCTCACGGCTGTTGAACAGGCGCAATTGTTCCTCGGTGTAACGCGGATGCTGCCCGGCCAGGCGCGGCAGTTGCGGCGTGCCGTGCCCTTTGGCGCCATGGCAGCTCGAACAGGCGGGCAGACCGGTGAACTGGTTGCCGCGCTGGAAGACGAAGCGGCCGACGGCGACCAGATCGGCATCGGCGACTTCGCGCCCGGGCACCTGCTTGTTCTCGAAGAAACGCCCCAGCGCCTTCATGTCTTCCAGCGTCAGTTCTTCGGACTGCGGCTTCATCGTGTCGCTCTTGCGCTTGCCCGACTTGAAGTCGCCGAGCTGCTTGGCGATGTACTCCCAATGCTGCCCGGCCAGCCGAGGGAAGACCGCGCTGGCGGCTTCCCCTTCCATGCCGTGACAGAGGAAGCAACGCCCGCCGACGATTTCCTCGGCGCGCGCCATCGCCGCCGCATCCTGAGCGCTGGCTGCGCTGGCCAGCCCCACCGCGACAGCGAAACCTGCCGCAAATCTTGCCAATCCCTTCATTTGTCCCCGCCTCTGGTTTTGTTGTTAAACATCAGCAAATCGTAATTTGCTTGAGCAGGACTTGCAAGGCGTTCAGGCGTGCCCGGTGCTGCCGAAACCGCCCTCGCCGCGATCGCTGGCGGAAAATTCATCGACCACGTTGAAACCGACCTGCAGAACCGGCACGACGACGAGCTGGGCGATGCGTTCGAGCGGCGCGATGGTGAATGGGAGCTGACTACGGTTCCACATCGACACCATAAGTTGCCCCTGATAGTCGCTGTCGATCAACCCGACCAAGTTACCAAGGACGATGCCGTGCTTGTGGCCGAGGCCCGAGCGCGGCAGGATCATCGCCGCCAGCCCGGGATCGGCAAGATGGATGGCAAGCCCGGTCGGCACCAGCACAGTCTGCCCCGGCGCCAGTTCAAGCGCCTCGTCGAGGCAGGCGCGCAGGTCCAGACCAGCTGAACCGGGCGTCGCGTAATGCGGCGGGTTGTCCTTGAGGCGGGAGTCGAGAATCTTGACGTCGATGCGATGCATTAGAGATTTCCTGTCAGTCGGGCAATATGTTCGATCAGTTGCCGGGCCAGCACGTCCTTGCTGGCCGGTGCGAGAGGATGGCTGCCGTGGTCGTCGAACAGCACCAGCCGGTTGTCGTCGCCGCCGAAGCCGTCCTGGATCAGGTTGCCGGCGATCAACGGGATTTTCTTCTTCTGCCGCTTGGCTTGCGCGTACTCTTCGAGATTGCGGCTTTCCGCCGCGAAACCGACGCAAAAAGGCGCGCCCGGCATAGCCGCAACTTCGGCCAGGATGTCCGGATTCTCGACCAGCTCAATCGCCGGCACGCCGCCGTGGTCCTTCTTCAACTTGTGCTCGGCGGCATTGGCGACCCGGTAATCGGCGACCGCGGCAACGCCGATGAAGATATCCGAAGCCGCCGCCCGCGCCATCACCACGCCGTGCATGTCGAGCGCACTGCGCACCATGATCCGCTCGACACCCAGCGGTGCCGCCAGCGCCACCGGCCCGGAAACCAGAGTGACTTCGGCACCGGCCTGCCGCGCGGCGCGGGCGATCGCATAGCCCATGCGCCCGGACGACAGGTTGGTGATGCCGCGCACCGGATCGATCGCCTCGAAGGTCGGCCCGGCAGTGAGCAGCACGCGCCGCCCGGCCAGGCATTTGGCGGCCAGGAAATCGATCACCTGCTCGACGATTTCCTCGGGCTCGAGCATCCGCCCCACCCCGACCTCACCGCAGGCCTGGGCGCCGCTGGCCGGACCGAGCAGGCCGACACCGTCCGCCGCCAGTTGCGCGACGTTGCGTTGCGTCGCCGGGTTCTCCCACATCTGGCGGTTCATCGCCGGCGCCACCAGCAACGGGCAAGCACGCGCCAGCACCATGGTCGCCAGCAGATCGTCGGCCAGGCCATGAACGATGCGCGCCAGGAAATCGGCCGTCGCTGGCGCCACCAGAATCAGGTCGGCCTGCCGCGAGAGATCGATATGCGCCATCCCGTTCGGCATCGTCGGATCCCACTGGTCGGTGAATACCGGTTTGCCGGACAGGGCCTGGAAGGTGGTCGGCGTGACGAAATGGGTCGCCCCCTCGCTCATCGCCACCTGGACATCTGCCCCCTGGCGCACCAAGAGGCGGACCAGTTCCGCTGCCTTGTAGGCGGCGATGCCGCCCGTGACACCGAGCACGATACGCTTGCCACTTAATTCCATTGTCATTTGTCGGTAAGATAGCCGGACCCGTATTCTACTGGAGTCCGGAACATGGCGATCACCGATTGGCCGGCCAGCGAAAGACCACGCGAGAGACTGCTCGCCCTCGGGCCGCAAGCACTGTCCGACGCCGAACTGCTGGCGATCTACCTGCGCGTCGGCGTGCGTGGCCGCAGCGCCGTCGACCTCGCCCGCGAACTGTTGCGCCGCCACGACGGCCGCCTGAGCAAGCTGGCCACCGCACCGCTGGCGCAACTGGCGGCAACGCCGGGAATCGGCCAGGCCAAGGCGGCGCAACTGCAGGCCAGCTTCGAACTGGCGCGGCGCGCCCTCGCCGAGGAAATGGGCGAACGCGACAACTTCAGCTCGCCGGAGCTGGTCCGCGACTGGCTGCGCCTGCAATTAGCGATGCACCAGCACGAAGTCTTCATGGCCCTCTGGCTGGACGCGCAGAACCGGCTGCTGCTCGCGGAAACCTTGTTTACCGGCACCCTGACCCAAACCTCGGTTTATCCTAGGGAAGTCGTCAAGCGCGCCTTGAGCACCAATGCCGCCGCCGTCATCCTGGCGCACAACCATCCTTCGGGTCTGGCCGAACCATCGAGTGCCGACCAGTTGCTGACCGGCAGCCTCAAGCAGGCGCTGGCGCTGGTCGACGTCCGCCTGCTCGACCATTTCATCGTTGCCGGCAACGCCCGCCCGCTTTCGTTCGCCGAACGCGGGCTGATTTGATTCGAAAAAAGCTTGCCCTGACAATACCTTCCGGTTAGAATCACGGGCTTTCTTCTAGCCAATTCTGGAGCACCATCATGGCGCGAGTCTGCCAAGTAACGGGTAAAGGCCCGATGGTTGGGAACAACGTTTCCCACGCCAATAACAAAACGAAGCGCCGCTTCCTGCCGAATTTGCAGTATCGTCGCTTCTGGGTCGAAAGCGAGAACCGCTTCGTCCGTCTGCGCGTTTCCAACGCCGGTCTGCGCGTCATCGACAAGAAGGGCATTGATGCCGTCCTGTCCGACCTGCGCGCCCGCGGCGAAATCTAATCAAGAGGAACTGACAAATGGCTAGCAAAGGCGGTCGCGAAAAGATCAAGCTGGAATCCACCGCGGGTACCGGTCACTTCTACACCACTTCCAAGAACAAGCGCACGACGCCTGAAAAACTGGAATTCATGAAGTACGACCCGAAGGCTCGCAAGCATGTGGCCTACAAGGAAATCAAGCTGAAGTAAGTTCAGCCGATGCAAAAAAACCCGCCGCTGGCGGGTTTTTTTTGCCGCCCGAATCAGTTTTCCCGCTTTGCCAGCAGCAAGGCATACAACGCAATCCCGGCAAACAGCAGCAACGACCAGTTGGCCATCGACAGCCCGAGGAAAACCCATTCCTTGCTCGAGCAGAATCCAGTCGCCAGGAAAAGCGATGGCCACTCCATACCCAGCCAATCAACCAGACGCTCGATCACGTCGGGATCGGTGAAACCGCACTCCGGCGCCAGGTCGGGAAAAGCCTGCATCCAGGTCTGGTAGGCCGCGATCCCGACCCCGAGCAACGCCAGCCCGCCAATCGCCAGCGCCGATAGTGAAGCGATAAGAGGCACCAGGAACCCGAGCAAGGCAAGGCCGCCGATCACCAGATAGAGGACGCGCTGAAAGATGCAATAAGGGCAAGGCGAAAGACTGAGCAGGGACTGCAACTGCATGCCGGCCGCAGCGACGCCGAAGCTCCCCATAGCCAGCGCGGCAAACCAGGCCCGCTGAGGATAGCGGGAAAACAAGCTGCGAAAAAAAGCAAACATCTAAATCTCCAAAAACAACAAGACAGGACAATATTTCGCAAAAATCTTGCGAACAGGGCGTGCATACCGCAGAATGTAAAAATAACGCGCCCAAAAGGCCACATTATTGCGGAGACAAGTTTTGCCCAACCCTTCCCCTCAGCGGGACAGCGAGCATCTGCTCGCCCTGCTCGCGGCGTGTAACACGCCACGGCTATCGGCCTCCGAGGAGGCCTCAATGTTACGCCAACAATGCCAGCTCCTCGTCGATCGCGGCGGCTATCTCTCGGCTAGCGTTTCGCTGGCCAGCACCGGGGGGGCTGACAAGACCGAAGAAGACACCCGTGTCATCGCCCATGGCGCTGCCTCGCCAAGCGCCCCCGCCCTCTCAGGAGACGCGGCAAGATTGACTCTTCATCTTGATGAAGCACAGCGGCTGGGAAAACTGCTCATTGAAAAGAGCGGACGGGATTTTACGACCGCAGAACGTCTCGCGCTCGACATCGTGGCCAAAAACATCGGCGCCACGCTGTCCCGGATCCGTCAAGCAAGCGCCGGAAAACAACTGGAATCCCGCTTGCGCCAGCTTTCCCGGGCGCTTGATTCGAGCCTCAACGGGGTGATGATCACGTCCTCGACCCAGCTCGACCATCCTATCGTCTACGTCAACCCGGCATTCGAGAAGATCACTGGCTACTCCGCCTCTGAAGTCATCGGTCGCAGCGGTCGCTTCCTGATCGGTCATGACCTGCAGCAACGCGGTCTGGCGGCGATTCGCGAGGCGCTGCGCAAACGCCACCAGGCCCATGCCATCTTGCGTAATTATCGCAAGGACGGCTCCCTGTTCTGGAACGAACTATTCATCGCCCCGGTGCGCGACGAAAGCGGTAGTTTCACCACGCATTTCGTCAGCATCATCAATGACGTCAGCGAACGCATCGGTTACGAGAGGCAACTGGAATTCCACGCCAACCATGACCCCCTGACCGGTCTGGCAAACCGTAACCTGCTCAACGACCGAATCGCGCAGGCGATCGTCCGGGCACGAAGCGACGGCATGATGACTGGTTTGCTGCAACTCGGTCTGGACCGCTTTCGCTGGATCAACGACAGTCTCGGCCACGCTTCGGCAAACGAAGTACTGAAAGAGGTGGCACAGCGCCTGCGCGAATGCGTTCGCGATACCGACACCGTAGCCCGGCTCGCCGGTGACGAATTCGTCATCGTCATCGGCAGATTGACGACGACGAACGAATTGGCCGGCATCGCCAACAAGATACTGCGTCTTGTCAATCAGCCCATCCCTTGCGCCGATCGGGAAATCGTCGTCACTGCGTCGATCGGCGCCGCCATCTACCCCGGCGACGGAGAGCAAGGGGATACCCTGCTGCGCCACGCCGATATCGCGATGCATCAGGCAAAGGCGGAGGAGCGCAACAGCTATCGCTTTTTCATGCCGACCACTCGAGCCTCCGTCATCGACCGCCTCAGCCTGGAAGGCGATTTGCGTCACGCCATCGCGCACGATGAGTTGGTGGTGCATTATCAACCCCTGGTTGAACTGAGCGGCGGCACGATCATCGGCGCCGAAGCGCTGGTGCGCTGGCAACATCCGCAACGCGGCTTGATCCCTCCCGACGAATTCATCCCGCTGGCGGAAGAAAGCGGCCTCATCATCGACATCGGCGAACAGGTCTTGCGTCAGGTTTGCCGCGACCTCGGCCGATGGCGCGACAGTGGCTTGCAAGCTGGCCGGATATCGATCAATCTCTCGGCCCGCCAGTTCCGGCGCGACGGCCTCGCTGCCAGCATCCACCGGAGTCTCACCGAATCAGGCATTGGCGGACGACAGTTGGCCTTCGAAGTGACCGAAAGCGTGGTCATGCACGATCTCGAGCACACTGCGCAGGTACTGACCGAAATTCGCGAGCTGGGTGCCAGCATTTCGCTCGACGACTTCGGCACCGGCTACTCCAGTCTCGCCTACCTGCGCCGCCTGCCAATCGACATCTTGAAGATCGATCGCAGCTTCGTTCGTGACCTGCACCTCGAACCCGACGCCGCAGCCATCGCTCATGCCGTCATCGCCATGGCGCACAAACTCGGGCTTGGCGTCGTCGCGGAAGGTGTCGAATGCGCTGCGCAACTGGCCCTGCTGCGGGAATTCGACTGCGAAGAAGGCCAGGGCTTTCTGTTCAGCCGCCCGTTGCCGCCCGAACAATACGCCATCATCCTGAAACAAGGACGGCTGCCACTGGCCTCCCCACCAGCCGACGCCCCCCGCCGCCCGAGCAAATGGAACACGCCAGCGCCCCGGCGAACAGAAAGATCACTGGGCATCGGCAACGCCGCACCTTGATCTTCCCTATGGACCGCGGCTCCTCCGCTCGCTAAACTGGCGTCCATGACCACGCGCATCCTGCTTGTCGAAGACGACGAACGTCTGGCCGGACTGACGGCCGAATACCTGTCCCGCAACGATCTCGAAGTCAGCATCGAGCCCCGCGGCGACACCGCCGAGGCTCGCATACTCGCCGAACAGCCCGATCTCGTCATCCTTGACGTGATGCTGCCCGGCAAGGATGGGTTCGAAGTCTGTCGCGGCGTCCGCCAGCAATACCGTGGCGTCATCCTGATGCTTACCGCCCGTGACGAGGACTTCGACCAGATTCTTGGTCTCGAACTCGGCGCTGACGACTACATCGCCAAACCGGTACAGCCGCGCGTCCTGCTGGCGCGGATCAAGGCCTTGCTGCGCCGCCTGCCGGTCAGCGGCGACGATGCCGGCGACAGCGACTCGCAGGTCTTCGGCCAGTTCCGCATCAGTCAGGCAACCCGCACCGCCACCCTCAACGCTCAACCGATCGACCTGACCACCGCCGAGTTCGACCTGCTCTGGTTGCTTGCCAGCCATGCCGGCAACGTGCTGTCGCGCGACGACCTGCTGCAGGAGTTGCGCGGCATCGGCTTCGACGGCCTCGACCGCTCGATCGACGCCCGCATCTCCCGACTGCGCAAGAAGCTGAACGACGATCCAGAGAACCCGACGCGCATCAAGACCGTACGCGGCAAGGGCTACCTGTTCAGCAAGCATGACTGGAACTGAGGGAGAAGCCGGCGCGCCCTCCGGCAAGCCAGGCCGCCAGGGACTGGCCCGCTCCTTGTTCCGGGTATCTTTGCCACGCTGGCGAGGCAGCCGCTACAGCCTGTCCAAGCTCTTCCTCAATTTCTACCTGCTGGCGATGGGCTCCTTCGTCGCCATCGCCTTCATCGCCGATTTCATCATCTCGACGGCGCAACAGGGCATCACCGACGACTACGCCCGCCGCTTCATGCGCGGCACCATCACCCTGATCGAAGATGAACTCTTCCGCCACCCCCGACGCCAGTGGGAACGCAAGATCCGGGAAATCGACGGAAAGTTTTCCTACAAGCTCGATATCGTCGAACGCCGCTCGCTCGACATCCGCCTGACCAGCGCCCAGGTCGAGAAACTCGATGCCGGCGACATCGCCATCGCCCACGACCACGACGTGATGTATCACCGCCTCGGCACCAGCAGCAAGGTGCTGGTCGTCGGCCCGCTATCGGCCACCCACAACCCGGAACACAACGAACGCCTGCCGCTCGATCTGCGGCTGCGACTACTGACCTGGAGCCTGATTGGCGTCATTTTCGCGATCGCCCTCTGGTTCTGGGTGCGCCCCGTCTGGCGCGATCTCGAATCGCTGCGCCAGACCGCCCGCGACCTCGGTGACGGCGACTTCGAAGCGCCGCCGCCGGTGGTGCATACGCAACTGTTCGCGCCGCTCGCCGACACCCTGATCAGCATGTCGGAGCGGGTTCGCCAACTGCTGGCAACGCACCGAGAACTTTCCTGTGGCATTTCGCACGAACTGCGCACGCCGATTGCCCGCATGCGCTTCGCCCTCGAAATGCTTTCGGAAACCACCGAGATCGGCGAACGCCAACGCCTTTGGGCGATGATGGAAGCCGACCTCGACGAACTGGATCAATTGATCGATACCAGCCTGACCTACGCTCGTTTCGAACGAGAAGCCCCGGAAGCCCATTTTTCCAGCGTCGCTTTCGCCGACTGGCTGAGCGACGAGGTCGACTCGGTCAGGCTGCTCGGTCGCCAGTTGAATGTCAGGGTCGATACCAGCCTGCTACCGGAAAACCTTCGGGTTGATCTCGACCGCAAGGCAATGCCCTACGCGCTACGCAACCTGCTGCGCAATGCCTTCAAGTATGCCGCGCGTGAAATCCGGGTCAGCAGCGAACTCCTCGGCGACCAGATTGCCGTTCATGTCGACGACGACGGCATCGGCATCCCGGAAGGCGAACGCGAACATATCTTTTCCGCCTTCACCCGTCTTGATCGCTCACGCGACCGTTCGACCGGTGGCTATGGTCTGGGCCTGGCGATTGCCAGGCGCGTTCTCGAACTGCACGGCGGAACCGCCTACGCCGCCGCATCGCCGCTTGGTGGCGCCCGCTTCACCCTGAGCTGGAAAGCGCACCAGTAGTTGCCGGTTACACACCGTCATCATACAAAGCCTTGCGGTTACTTCACCGCAACCTAGCCAGCACAGCCCCGACCAGAGGTATTACCTAGAATGACAGCCATGACGAACCCGGCTTCATCCCAGGAAATGGAAGAGGACATCATGCTCGAAAGCAACATCAAGGCATTCATTGCCGCCGCCCGCTATTACCTGCTCGGCCTTCTGCCTCCGCCAGCAACCCAGCAACTGGCAACCATACCTGCCAGGCGCCAAGCTTGATCGGTCTCGCCGTGTCGGGTGATCTGCCTTTCCACGAGAGTCTGGCGGTATTCCTTGGCGTCACCGGGACGCAATGGCTGATTGAGGGCGACGCGGACCCGTTTATTGCACTGCTGCTGGCGCTGGCGGTTGGTGTGGCAATTGGTCTGGCAAGATATCTGCGCTCGATTCACCGGGACTGAATCGCCCCGTCGCCTACAGCAGGTCTTTCTTATCTGCCTCAGCGCGTCAGCCAATAGAGCGCGGCAATCGTCTTGGCGTCCGTTATCTCGCCGTTGAATATCGCTTGCCTGGCATCGGCCGGCGAAAGCTCCAGAACATCCAGGAATTCATTGTGATCGAGCGCCTGCGCGCCAAGCGAATGCAGGCCACTGGCAAGGAATATCTCGATCCGTTCGTCGGCATAGCCGATACAAGGATGCATCGTCCCCAGGTGTGTCCATTCCGCAGCCCGATACCCGGTTTCTTCGAGCAGTTCGCGTTGCGCGGTATCAAGCAGGGTTTCCCCAGGATCGATCTTGCCCGCGGGCAACTCCAGAAAGACCCGCCGCAACGGGTAACGGAACTGCCGCTCGAACAGCAGGCTACCGTTGGGCAACTGCGCCAGAATCACCACTGCGCCGGGATGGCGGATATATTCCCTGACCGAGATCTTGCCGTCGGGCAGACGCACACGGTCTCGCCTGACGTCAAGCATGACGCCTTTGAATACCGATTCGCTCTCGACCTCGGTTTCCTTCAGGTGGCTATCCATCTCCATGGTCCACTCCCAAAAAAAACGCCCCGACCAGCGGGGCGTCGTTTCGAATTGAAAACTCGATTTACAGCGAGCGCAACAGGGCGTAAGCGCAAAGCGACATCAGCACCTGCGGGAAGACGCCAAGCACGGCCACCGCCAGACCGTTGACCGAAATCAGCAGGCGCATGTCGAGACCGGCCGCAATCGGGGTTTCGTCGGCGGGCGCATCGAAGTACATCAGCTTGACGACGCGCAGGTAGTAGAAGGCGCCGATCAGCGAGAAGAGGATGGCGACGATTGCCAGCCACAGATAATCGGCAGCGACGACCGCCTGCAGCACCGAGAACTTGGCGAAGAAGCCGATGAAGAACGGCACCCCGGCCATCGAGAACATCAGCATCATCATGATCGCCGCGAACCACGGGCTACGCTTGTTCAAGCCCTTGTAGTCGTCGAGATTGTCGGCCTCAAAACCGGCACGCGCCATCAGCAGGACGACACCGAAGGTACCGGCCGACATCAGGACGTAGGAAATCACGTAGAACATCGACGAACTGTAGGCGTTGAGGGCGTAGCGCGCATCCCCGGAAACGACGCCGGTGACGATGCCGAGCAGCATGAAGCCCATGTGCGAGATCGCCGAGTAGGCCAGCATCCGCTTCAAGCTGGTCTGAGCGATGGCGGCGAGGTTGCCGACGGCCATCGACAACACCGAGAGGACAATCAGCATGTCCTGCCAATCGGCCGCCAGGGTGATCAGACCACCAACCAGCAGGCGCATGACGATGGCGAAGGCGGCCAGCTTCGGCGCCGAACCGATGAGCAAGGTCACCGTCGTCGGCGCACCGTGGTAGACGTCAGGCACCCACATGTGGAAAGGAACGACGCCGAGTTTGAAAGCCAGCCCGGCAACCAGGAAAACCAGACCGAAGACCAGCACGGTACGGTTGCTTTCAGCGTTGTAGAGGGTCTCGGCGATCTTGGTGATTTCAAGCGTGCCGGTGCCGCCATAGATCATCGACATGCCGTAGAGCAGCATGCCGGAAGCCAGCGCACCAAGGATGAAGTACTTCATCGCCGCTTCAGTGGAAGCAACGCTGTCGCGGTTCATCGCCACCATACCGTAGAGCGACAGCGAGAGCAGTTCCAGACCCACGTAGATGGTGACGAAGTTGTTGGCCGAGATCATCACCATCATGCCCAGCGTCGCCGTCAGCGCCAGTACGTAATACTCGCCCTTGTTCATTGTCGGGCGGTCGAACAGGTAACCCCGCGAGTAGAACAGCACGACAATCATCGTCATGTAGACGAAGAGCTTCAGCAGGTCGGCCATCATGTCGTCGACGAACATGTTGCTGAAGGTGTAAGTGATGTCGGCGGTACTGGTATAGACCTGGATCGCGGCACAACCGAGCAGCGTCAGTTGCGTCAGCAGGAAGGTCGGCGTCCGGCGGCTGTCCTTGACGAACAGGTCGACCATCAGGATGACCAGCAACATCGCCGCCAGGAAAATTTCCGATGCAGCGGGCAGGAGATCGGGAACAACGAAATTGTCGAACATGTCGGCTACCGTTTATTGAATCTTGCTGATGGCCACGTGACGCAGCAGGTCATTGACCGATGCGTGCATGAAGTCGGTGAAGACCTGCGGATAGAGACCCATCCACAGGGTGCACAGGGCGAGTACGGCGAGGATGGCGAATTCGCGGCCATTGATGTCGCTCAACTCGGCTACGTGATGGTTGGCGACTTCACCGAAGATCACCCGCTTGTACATCCACAGCGTGTAGGCAGCGCCGAGGATCAGCGAGGTGGCGGCGGCGAAGGCAACCCAGAAGTTGAACTTGACGGCGCCCAGGATGACCATGAATTCCCCGACGAAACCGGAAGTCGCCGGCAGGCCGGCATTGGCCATCGAGAACAGCATGAACAAGGCGGCAAACTTCGGCATGGTGTGGACGACACCGCCGTAATCGGCAATCTGCCGGCTATGCACGCGGTCGTACATGACGCCGATCGAGAAGAACATCGCGCCGGACACAAAACCGTGCGAAACCATCTGCACCAGCGCGCCTTCGATACCCAGCGAACTGAACATGAAGAAGCCCAGGGTGACGAAGCCCATGTGCGCGATCGACGAGTAAGCGACCAGCTTCTTCATGTCTTCCTGGACCAGCGCGACGAAGCCGATGTAGACCACAGCGATCAGCGACAGCGCGATGACCAAGCCGGACAATTCGTGCGATGCATCGGGTGCGATCGGCAGCGAAAAGCGCAGGAAACCGTAAGCCCCCAGCTTGAGCGCGATCGCCGCGAGCACGATCGAGCCGCCAGTCGGCGCTTCGACGTGGGCATCGGGCAGCCAGGTATGCACCGGCCACATCGGCACCTTGACCGCAAAGGCGACCAGGAAGGCGAGGAAGACACCGATCTGCGGCGCCATGCCGAGCGGCAACTGGTGCCAGTCAAGAATCGAGAAGCTGCCGCCGGACTGGAAGAACAGGTACATCTGGGCAATCAGGAAGAGCAGCGAGCCGAACAGGGTGTAGAGGAAGAACTTGAAGGCCGCATAGACACGGCGCACGCCGCCCCAGACGCCGATGATCAGGTAAAGAGGAATCAGCGAGGCTTCGAAGAAGACGTAGAAAAGGATGCCATCGAGCGCGGTGAAGATGCCGTTCATCAGCCCGGACATGATCAGGAAGGCGGCCATGTACTGGGCGACCTTTTCCTGGATCACTTCCCAGCCGGCGGCGACGACGATGATCGTGATGAAGGCGTTGAGGATCACGAACAACATCGAGATGCCATCGACCCCGAGGTGATAGTGGATGTTGAATCGCGGAATCCAGCTATGCAGTTCGACGAACTGCATCGCGCCCTGCGACACATCGAACCCGGTCCACAACGGCAGGGTGACCAGGAAGCCAAGTACTGCACCGACCAGGGCGAGCATCCTGGCCATGGGCGCATTGCGGTCGCCACCGGTCAGCAGGACGATACCGCCTGCGACGATGGGAACCCAGATGGCGAGAGATAGCAGCGGGTAATTCGACATGTTATTCCTTGCTGTTCTGCGGGCGATTCATGCTATGCGCGGTTGATCCACCAAGTCATCATGGCCAGCAGACCGATGATCATGGTGAATGCGTAGTGATAAACGTAGCCGGTCTGGAACAGCCGGGTGATGGTCGAAACCCAGCCGACCACCTTGGCCGAACCATTGACGATCAGGCCGTCGATGATGCCAACGTCGCCACCGCGCCAGAGCACCTTGCCGAGCAGGCGCGAGCCACCGGCGAAGACGGTCTCGTTGATCTGGTCGAAGTAGTACTTGTTTTCGAGAATCGTGTTGATCGCCGAGAAACGACGCTGGATCGCCGCCGGGATGTCCGGCCGCTTCATGTAGAAGAACCAGGACAGCGCGACGCCAGCCAGCGCCAGGAAAAACGGCAGCGACGTGAAGGCGTGCAGGCCCATCGCGGCAGCGCCGTGGAATTCCTCGATGAAATGCGAGAACGCCGGATGCGCCACTTCGTCGATGTGGATGACGCCCTTGAAGTAGTCGCCGCCAAGCATCGGACCGATGCCGATGTAACCGATGACCACCGACGGTATCGCCAGCAGCACCAGCGGCAGGGTCACCACCCACGGCGTTTCGTGCGGCTTCTGGCCCGGTGCCAGGCCATGGTGGTGATCGTGGGCGACTTCTTCGTCGTCGTGATCGCCATGGTGTTCGTGATGATGGGCGTCGTCAGCCTTGCCGAAGCGCTCTTCGCCGTGGAAGACCAGGAAATACATGCGGAACGAGTAGAAGGCGGTGACGAAGACACCGGCCAGCACGGCAAAGTAAGCGAAACCGGCGCCCGGGATGTACGAGAGCTTGACCGCTTCGATGATCGAATCCTTGGAATAGAACCCGGCCAGGAACGGCGTGCCGATCAGTGCCAGCGAGCCGATCAGCGAGGTGATCCATGTGATCGGCATGTACTTCCTCAGACCGCCCATGTTGCGGATGTCCTGGTCGTGGTGCATGCCGATGATCACCGAGCCGGCGGCGAGGAACAGCAGCGCCTTGAAGAAGGCGTGCGTCATCAGGTGGAAGATCGCCACCGAGTACGCCGAAGCCCCCAGCGCCACCGTCATGTAGCCGAGCTGCGACAGCGTCGAGTAGGCGACGACGCGCTTGATGTCGTTCTGGATGATGCCGAGGAAGCCCATGAACAGCGCGGTGATGGCGCCGATGGTGATGACGAAGGACAGTGCCGTCGTGGACAACTCGAACAGCGGCGACATCCGCGACACCATGAAGATGCCGGCGGTGACCATGGTCGCGGCGTGGATCAGCGCCGAAATCGGCGTCGGGCCTTCCATCGAATCCGGCAGCCAGACGTGCAGCGGCACTTGCGCCGACTTGCCCATGGCGCCGATGAACAGGCAGATGCAGGTGACGGTCATCAGCGACCACTGCTGATCGCCCCAGATGTTGATCTTGGCGTCGGCAAGCGACGGCGCCGCCTTGAACACTTCGGCGTAGTCGAGCGTGCCGAAATGCGCCAGCACCAGGCCGATGCCGAGGATGAAGCCGAAGTCGCCGACGCGGTTGACCAGGAAGGCCTTCATGTTGGCGAAGATCGCCGTCGGCCGGGTGTACCAGAAGCCGATCAACAGGTAGGAAACGAGACCGACCGCTTCCCAACCGAAGAAGAGTTGGGTGAAGTTGTTGGCCATCACCAGCATCAGCATCGAGAAGGTGAACAGCGAGATGTAGCTGAAGAAGCGGTTGTAGCCCGGATCATCGTGCATGTAGCCGATGGTGTAGATGTGCACCATCAGCGAGACGAAGGTGACGACCAGCATCATCGTCACGGTCAGCGTGTCGATCAGGAAGCCGACCTCGAACTTGTAGTCGCCGCTGGTCAGCCAGGTGTAGACCGGGCCGTTGAAGGTGTTGCCGGCCATCACGTCCTGGAAAATGAACAGCGAGGCGACGAAGGCGATGGCGACACCGGCGATGGTCGCCGTGTGGGCGACCCAGCGCGGGATGACGCGGCAGAAAAGGCCGGCGATCATGGCACCGATCAGGGGCGCCATCGGCACGAGCAGGTAGAGTTTTTGCATTTCCATGGTTAACCCTTCAGGCTGCCCAGGTCATCCACGTGGATGCTCTTGAGGTTGCGGAACAGCACGATCAGGATCGCCAGGCCGATGGCGGCCTCGGCGGCGGCGACGGTCAGGATGAAGAAGACGAAGATCTGCCCGGAGAGATCGCCCAGATAGTGCGAGAAGGCGACGAAGTTCATATTGACCGCGAGCAGCATCAGTTCGATCGCCATCAGCAGGACGATCAGGTTCTTCCGGTTGAGGAAGATGCCGACCACGCTGATCGCGAACAGGATCGCGCCAAGGATCAGGAAATGGGAAAGTGAAAGCGTCAGCATGTTGGCCCCGGGTCAGTCTTTTTCAACAGGCATCTGGATCACGCGCATGCGGTCCTTGGCCTTGACGAAGACCTGCGTGTTCGGATTGGAAATCTTCGATTTCTTCGGCCCGCGGTAGGTCAGCACGATGGCGGCGATCATGCCGACGAGCAGGATGATCGAGGCGAGTTCGAAGGGGAACACGTAATCGGTGAACATCAGCGTACCGATTTCCTTGGTGTTCGACACGCCAGCCGGAACGACAGCTTCGGCGGCCGGCACCTGGAAGTACTTGCTACCGAGTACCAGTCCCATCTCGAGAACCATCAGCAGGCCGAGTACGGCGCCGAGCGGCAGGTATTGCCAGAAGCCCTCGCGGATACGGTCGAGGTTGATGTCGAGCATCATGACGACGAACAGGAAGAGCACCATGACCGCGCCGACATAGACGAGGATGATGGCGATCGCCAGGAACTCCGCCTGCAGCAGCGCCCAGATGCCACCGCAGGTGAAAAAGGCAAGCATCAGGTGCAGCGCGGCATACACCGGGTTGCGCGCGGTGATCACGCGCAGCGCGGCGAACACCAGGATCGCGGAGAGGAAGAAGAAAACGGCAGTCGGGAAATCCATCGCGGGCACCTGTCAGCGGTAGGGCGCATCAAGCGCGCGGTCTTCGGCAATCTGCGCTTCATAGCGCTCACCGTTGGCCAGCAGCATCTGCTTGGTGTAGTAGAGGTCGCCGCGCTTTTCGCCGTGGTACTCGAAAATGCGCGTTTCGACGATCGCGTCGACCGGGCAGGCTTCCTCACAGAAACCGCAGAAGATGCACTTGGTCAGATCGATGTCGTAGCGGGTGGTGCGACGCGAACCGTCGTCGCGCGGCTCAGCCTCGATGGTGATCGCCATCGCCGGACAGATCGCCTCGCACAGCTTGCAGGCGATGCAGCGTTCCTCGCCGTTCTCGTAGCGGCGCAGCGCGTGCAGGCCGCGGAAACGGCCGCTTTGCGGCGTCTTTTCTTCTGGATACTGGACGGTGATCTTACGGGCAAAGAAATACTTGCCCGTCACCGACATGCCTTTCAACAGCTCCTTGAGGAAGAGGCTGTTGAAGACTTCCATCATCGAACCCATTCTTATTCTCCTCAGTTCCAGATGTTCAGCGGGGACAGCATCCACGCCCCGACGACGACCAGCCAGATCAGGCACAGCGGCAGGAAGACTTTCCAGCCCAGGCGCATCAGCAGGTCATAGCGATAACGGGGGAAGGTGGCGCGGAACCACAGGAAAAGGACGAGCACGAAGAACATCTTGGCGAACAGCCAGAGGATGCCGTCGGGCAGGAAGCCGACCGGCGAGAGCCAGCCGCCGAGGAACAGCAGCGAGGTCAGCGCGGAGACCAGGATCATGTTCGCGTATTCGGCCAGGAAGAACAGCGCGAAGGCCATGCCGGAGTATTCGACGTGGAAACCGACGATTTCCGATTCGCCTTCGGCGAGGTCGAAGGGCGCGCGGTTCAGTTCGGCGGTGCCGGCAATCAGGTAGACCACGAACATCGGCAGCAGCGGCAGCCAGTTCCACGACAGGAAACCGAGGCCGAAATCGGCGAAGCGCCCGCTCGCCTGACCATTGACGATCTCACCGAGATTGAGGCTGTTGGAAACCATCAGCACGGTGATCAGCGAGAAGCCCATGGCGATTTCGTAGGACACCATCTGGGCAGCGGAACGGATGCCGCCGAGGAAGGCGTACTTGGAGTTGGACGCCCAGCCGGAGAGGATGATCCCGTACACGCCGATCGAGCTGATCGCCATGATGTAGAGCAGGCTGGCGTCGATGTCGGCGAGCACCAGACCGTCGCCGAACGGCACCACGGCCCAGACCGCCAACGCCGGCGCCATCGCCAGCATCGGCGCGACGATGAAGACGCCCTTGCTCGAACTGCTGGGAACGATGACTTCC
This sequence comes from Azonexus caeni, assembly GCF_048146105.1. Taxonomy (NCBI): domain Bacteria; kingdom Pseudomonadati; phylum Pseudomonadota; class Betaproteobacteria; order Rhodocyclales; family Azonexaceae; genus Azonexus; species Azonexus caeni. The sequence goes on along the minus strand of NZ_JBKJAD010000009.1, from coordinate 85,465 downwards.
TTGAGCAGCAGCTTGAGGCCGTCGGCGATCGGCTGGATCAGGCCGTAGGGGCCGACCCGGTTGGGACCGATACGGACCTGCATGTAGCCAATCACCTTGCGCTCGACCCAGGTCAGGTAGGCAACGCCCAGCAGCAGCGGAGCAACGATCAGAACGATCTTGATCAGGGTCCACACGGCCGGCCAGACGCCGCCGAAGATCCCCTGTCCGAAATTCATCAGTGCGTCCATTTATGCACGCTCCACGGAAATCGCGCCGAACATCTCGCCCAGCATTGCGGTCGTCGGATGGGCCGCGGCAACGCGGACACAGTTTGCCGGCACCTTGTCGTCGGCCTGGGCAAGCAGGGTGGCAACCCCGTCGCCCTGCCGGACACGAACCGTCGCCCCGGCCTCAATACCCAGTGCAGCGAGGGTCGCGGCGGCGGCGCGCAGGATCGGCGCCTTGCCGTCGGCCGTCTGCTGCAGGGCCGGTGCGCGGCGCGCCATGGCATCGGCAAAATGGATCGGCACATCGGCGATGCGCTGCAACCCGCCACTGGCGACGGCCGGCAAGGCCACGGCGACACCGCTCAGCCCGTTGTCGAGGCCGGCGGCGAACTCCTTGTCATCACCCAACACCTCGTCACGCACCGCTTCGCTGCTCATGTAGTCGAAACCGTCGAGCGCCAGCACGTTGCCGAGGACGCGCAGCACCTTCCAGGCCGGACGCGCCGCGCCAAGCGGCTTGACGACGCCATTGAAGGACTGGATGCGCCCCTCGATATTGACGAAGGTGCCGGAGGTTTCGGTGTAAGGGGCGAGCGGCAGCATCACGTCGGCGTAATCGAGCGCCGGATCATGCTTGAACGCCGACATGACGACGACCATTTGCGCCTGGCGCAGCGCGGCCAGGGCCTGCTGCGGGTTGGCGCAGTCGAATTCCGGCTCGACGCCGAACAGGACATAGCCCTGACGCGGCTGCTCGAACATCTGACGGGCGTTGGCAGCGGTCGGCAGGGCGCCAGCGAGGTGGGCACCGACGGTATTCGCGGACTCGCCAAGGAAACCGACGCTGGCGCCGGTGATTTCACCGAGCAGGCAGGTCAGCGCATGGATCTGGGTGGCATCGGCCGATTGCGTGGCAACGTTGCCGAGGAAGAGCGCGCGTTTTTCACCGTCGAGCAGGCTTTGCGCGATCTTGCGGCTTTCGTCGCAGACCGCGACATTTTCCAGACCGGCCGGCGTCGCCATTCCCTTGGCTTCAGCCGCAGCACGCACCACCGCCGCCAGCGCGAAGACCAGTTGCGAAGGCGCAACGGTCAGCCGGCCGTGCAGGTTGATCAGCTGATCGTCCGCCGTCACCGAGACGAGGCTGACCTTGGTGTATTTCTTGGCGGCCTGGCGCAGGCGTTGGGCGATCAGCGGGTGATCCTTGCGCAGGAAGGAACCGATCACCAGCGCCGCGTCGAGATCCTTGATTTCGGCCAGACGCAGGCCAAGCCACGGCGCGCCGGCGCGCTTGCCATCGCTGGTGAAGTCGGACTGGCGGGCGCGGAAATCGACGTTGCCGCTGCCCAGCCCCTTCATCAGCTTGCCCAGCAGGTAGAGTTCCTCGACCGTGGCGTTCTGGGTCGCCAATGCGGCGACAGCGTCGCCGCCGTGGTCGCGGACGATGTCCTTGAGACCGTGGGCGACGTAGTCAAGTGCGACGTTCCAGTCACATTCGACCCACTCGCCACCCTGCTTGACCATCGGCTTGGTCAAGCGCTGATCGGTATTGAGTGCCTGGTAGGAGAAACGCTCCTTGTCGGAAATCCAGCACTCGTTGACCGCATCGTTCTCGCGCGGCAAGACGCGCATCACGCTGTCGTGCTTGACCTGGACGACCAGATTGGCACCGACCGAGTCATGCGGGCTGACCGACTTGCGCCGCTGCAGTTCCCAGGAACGCGCGGTGTAGCGGAAAGGCTTCGAGGTCAGGGCACCGACCGGGCACAGATCGATCATGTTGCCCGAGAGCTCGGAATCGACCGAGCGGCCGACGAAGGTCTGGATCTCGGAGTGCATGTTGCGGTTGGCCATGCCGAGTTCCATGATGCCGGCGATTTCCTGGCCGAAGCGGACGCAGCGCGTGCAGTGGATGCAGCGGCTCATCTCTTCCATCGAGATCAGCGGACCGACGTTCTTGTGGAAAACGACGTGCTTCTCTTCAGTGTAGCGGCTCTGCATCGGGCCGTAGCCGACCGACATGTCCTGCAGCTGGCATTCGCCACCCTGGTCGCAGATCGGGCAATCGAGCGGATGGTTGATGAGCAGGAATTCCATCACCCCCTTCTGCGCCTTGACGGCGAGATCGGAGTGGGTGAATACCCGCATGCCGTTGGTCACCGGCGTTGCACACGCGGGCAACGGCTTCGGCGCCTTCTCCACCTGCACCAGACACATGCGGCAGTTGGCGGCAATCGAGAGTTTCTTGTGATAGCAGAAATGCGGGATGTACACGCCCAACTGCTGCGCGGCGTCCATCACCGTGCTGCCGTCGGGCACTTGCGCTTTCTTGCCGTCGATTTCGATTTCTAGCATGTCGCTACCTTGTAGCCAGTTTTCTTGAACGACCCGTCAGGCCGGGATCTTGTGGAAACCGCTGCCGGCCCATTGAACATCCTTGGGTACCAGACAGGTCTTGTGTTCGATGTGGTATTCGAATTCGCTGCGGAAGTGCTTGATGAAGCTCTGCACCGGGAAAGCCGCCGCGTCGCCGAGTGCGCAGATGGTACGACCGGCGATGTTGCCGAGCACGCTGTTGAGCAGATCCAGATCCTCCGGCTTACCCTGCCCGTTCTCGATCCGATGCACCACCTTGTACATCCAGGCCGTGCCTTCGCGGCAGGGCGTGCATTGGCCGCAGGACTCTTCGTGATAGAAGAAGGACAGGCGCTCAAGTGCCTTGACCATGCACACCGTCTCGTCCATGACGATGACCGCGCCGGAGCCGAGCATCGAGCCGCCCTTGCTGATCGAGTCGTAATCCATGGTGCAATCCATGATCACCTCGGCCGGCATGATCGGCGCCGACGAACCGCCGGGAATGACCGCCTTCAGCTTGCGCCCGCCGCGCATGCCGCCGCACATCTCGAGCAGCGTCGCGAACGGCGTGCCGAGCGGAATTTCGTAGTTGCCCGGGCGATTGACGTGGCCGGACACCGAAAACAGCTTGGTACCGCCGTTGTTCGGCTTGCCCAGGTTGAGGAACTCCTCGCCGCCCATGTTCAGGATGAAGGGGATGGAAGCGAAGGTTTCGGTGTTGTTGATCGTCGTCGGCTTGCCGTAGAGACCGAAAGAGGCCGGGAACGGCGGCTTGAAGCGCGGCTGGCCCTTCTTGCCTTCGATCGATTCGAGCAGCGCGGTTTCCTCGCCGCAGATGTAGGCGCCATAACCGTGATGGGCAAACAACTCGAAGCTGAAATTGGAACCGAGAATGTTCTGGCCGATGAAACCGGCGGCGCGGGCCTCGTCGAGAGCAGCCTCGAAGCGCTGGTAGATTTCCCAGATTTCGCCATGCACGTAGTTGTAACCGCGCGTCGCCCCCATCGCGAAGGCGGCGATGGCCATGCCTTCGATGACGGCATGCGGGTTGTAGCGCATGATGTCGCGGTCCTTGAACGTCCCCGGTTCGCCTTCGTCGGTGTTGCAGACGATGTACTTGTCACCGGGGAAGGAACGCGGCATGAAGGACCACTTCAGACCGGTCGGGAAGCCGGCGCCGCCACGACCGCGCAGCACGGACTTCTTGACTTCGCTGATCACGTCTTCCTGGGTCATCCCGCTTTGCAGGATGCGCTTCAGTTGCTCGTAACCGCCGCGCGCCACGTAATCCTTCAGCGACCAGCCATCGTCGCCCTTGAGACCGGCCATCAGGACCGGGTTGATCGCCCCCATCATGGCCATTACTTGCACTCCTCGAGCAGCTTGTCGATCTGTTCCGGGTGCATGTGGCTGCACATCGAACGGTTGTTCACGATGAACACCGGCGCGTCGCCGCAGGCCCCCATGCACTCGCCTTCCTTGAGCGTGAATTTGCCGTCGGCGGTCGTTTCGTTGTAGCCGATGCCAAGCTTCTGCTGCAGGTATTCGCCGGCGTGATAGCCGCCGGACAGGGCGCACGGCAGGTTGGTACAGACCGTGATCTTGTACTTGCCGACCGGCTTGAGGTCGTACATGTTGTAGAAGGAAGCCACCTCGTAGGCCGCGATCGGCGGCATGCCGAGGTAGTCGGCAACGGCCTCGATCGCTTCCGGCGGCAGCCAGCCCTTCTCTTCCTGGGCATGGGCCAGACAGGCCATGACCGCCGACTGTTTCTGATCGGCGGGGTACTTGGCGACCTCGCGGGCGAATTTCTGTAGGGTGTCAGCGGAAAACATCAGCGGTCAATCTCGCCAAAAACGATATCCTGGGAACCGATGATCGTCACGACGTCAGCCAGCATGTGGCCGGTTGCCATTTCGTCCATCGCCGCCAGATGGGCAAAGCCGGGCGCACGAATCTTCATGCGGTAAGGCTTGTTGGCGCCATCGGAAATGAAATAGATGCCGAACTCGCCCTTCGGATGCTCGATCGCCGCATAGGCTTCGCCGGGCGTGACATGGATGCCTTCGGTGAACAGCTTGAAGTGGTGGATCAGTTCTTCCATGTTCGACTTCATCGCTTCGCGCTTCGGCGGCGCCACCTTGTGGTTATCGACGATCACCGGGCCGGGGTTCTTGCGCAGCCAGTCGACGCACTGCTTGATGATGCGGTTCGACTGCAGCATCTCTTCCATGCGGACGAGGTAGCGGTCGTAGCTGTCGCCGTTGACGCCGACCGGAATGTCGAAATCGACCTTGTCGTAGGCAGCGTAAGGCTGCTTTTTGCGCAAATCCCAAGCGACGCCGGAACCGCGCAGCATGGCGCCAGTGAAGCCGAGCTGCATGGCGCGCTCCGGACTGACGACACCGACGTTGACCAGACGCTGCTTCCAGATCCGGTTGTCGGTCAGCAGGGTGTGGTATTCCGAATGGTATTTCGGGAAGCGCTCGGTGAAGTCCTCGATGAAATCGAGCAGCGAGCCGCTGCGGTTGTCGTTGAGTTCCTTCGCCTTCTTGGCACTGGTCCAGGTCGACTCGCGATATTGCGGCATGCGATCCGGCAGATCGCGATAGACACCGCCCGGCCGGTAGTAGGCCGCGTGCAGACGGGCGCCGCAGACCGCCTCGTAGGCGTCCATCAGGTCTTCGCGCTCGCGGAAGGTATAGAGCGCCATGGTCATCGCGCCGACGTCGAGGGCGTGACAGCCGATCCACAGCAGGTGATTGAGGAGACGGGTGATCTCGTCGAACATCGTCCGGATGTACTTGCCGCGCTCCGGTACCTCGATCTGCAACAGCTTTTCGACGCCGAGGCAGTAGGCGTGCTCGTTACACATCGTCGACACGTAGTCGAGACGATCCATGTACGGCACCGACTGCACCCAGGTGCGGGTTTCAGCGAGCTTCTCGGTTGCCCGGTGGAGCAGGCCGATGTGCGGATCGGCGCGCTGGACGACTTCGCCGTCCAGTTCCAGCACCAGACGCAATACGCCGTGCGCTGCCGGGTGTTGCGGACCGAAGTTCAGGGTGAAATTGCGGATATCAGCCATGTGCCGGATCTCCGTAGGTGTCTTCGCGGACGATGCGCGGCGTGTTTTCACGCGGTTCGATGGTGACGGGCTGATAGACGACGCGCCCCTGATCGGGGTCGTAGCGCATCTCGACATGCCCGGAAATCGGGAAGTCCTTGCGGAAGGGGTGGCCGATGAAACCGTAATCGGTCAGGATGCGACGCAGATCCTCGTGACCGACGAAGGCGATGCCGTACAAATCGAAGGCCTCGCGCTCGAACCAGTTGGCGCTCTTCCACAGCGAAGTCACCGAATCGACCGCCGGGAAAGCATCGTCCTCGGCGAAAACGCGTACCCGCAGACGGAAATTGTGCGCGATGGACAGCAGATGGGTGACGGCGGCAAAGCGACGCCCCGTCCAGGCGCCATCGCCGTAGGTGGAGTAATCGACGCCGCAGAGGTCCATCAATTCCTCGAAGGAAAAATCGGCCTCGTCGCGCAACGACTTCATGAACTCGAAATAGTCGACCGCGGCAACTTCCACGGTCAACTCGCCCAGGGCAAGCTTCGTCGACTGCAGCTTTTCCCCGAAACGTTCCTGCAGTTTTTGGCTAAGCGCTTCCAGCTTGGCAGACATAAGGAATCAGCCTCGAAAATTAGCGGGCAATGGTGTTGGTGCGGCGGATCTTGTTCTGCAACTGGATCAGACCGTAGAGCAGCGCCTCGGCGGTCGGCGGACAGCCCGGCACGTAGATATCAACCGGAACAATCCGGTCACAGCCACGTACCACCGAGTAGGAATAATGGTAGTAGCCGCCACCGTTGGCGCAGGACCCCATGGAAACCACCCAACGCGGCTCCGCCATCTGGTCGTAGACCTTACGCAGCGCCGGCGCCATCTTGTTGGTCAGCGTCCCGGCGACGATCATCACGTCCGACTGACGCGGACTGGGACGGAATACGATACCGAAACGATCAAGGTCGTAGCGCGAACAACCGGCGTGAATCATTTCGACGGCGCAGCAGGCCAGGCCGAAAGTCATCGGCCAGATCGACCCAGTGCGCATGTAGTTGATCAGCTTGTCAGCCGTGGTGGTAACAAAACCTTCCTGCAGGATTCCTTCAATCGCCATCTCTCGACCTTATTCCCATTCCAGCGCGCCCTTGGCCCAGGCATAGACATAGCCCACGGTCAGGATGGCGACGAAAATCAGCATCTCGACGAAACCGAACACCTTGATGGCGTCGGTCGCCACGACATCCTTGAAGATCGTCGCCCACGGCACAAGGAAGGCGACTTCCAGATCGAAGAGAATGAACAGGATGGCGATCAGGTAGTAGCGCACATCGAACTTCATGCGCGCATCTTCGAAGGCCTCAAAACCGCACTCATACGGGGACAATTTTTCCGCATCGGGCTTGCGCGGCCCAAGCAAAAAACCCATCGCCACCGGCAATACGCCGACAGCAACCCCCACGAGAACGAACATCAGAATTGGGAAGTACGCTTCCATCATCCGCCGCCAAATTGTCGTTGTTCCGATAGGAAACTCCCGGCCCGCCGGAAATTCCCAACGCTTTTGGTGCCGACGGCGAGACTCGAACTCGCACAGCTTGCGCCACTACCCCCTCAAGATAGCGTGTCTACCAATTTCACCACGTCGGCACATCTGCACAACCCGCCCGCGCCTACGCCGAGCGAACTGCAAATTTATTATTTCGGAATATCCTGCGCCCGAGACCCCCCAGCCACAGGGGATTCCGGCGCATCGCCAGCAGCCGGAGCCACCGACGGAACAGACTGCGATTGTACAGATTCTTGCATCAGACTACCAGTCGTTTTCGGCTTCTCGGAAGCCACATAGGCCAGCGATAGACTGGTCAGAAAAAACACCGTGGCGAGAATTCCAGTGGTCCGACTGAGAAAATTGGCCGAACCGGAAGCACCGAAAAGACTGCCGGATGAACCACTGCCAAACGCAGCCCCCATATCCGCCCCCTTGCCATGCTGCATCAGCACCAGAGCAATGATCGCCAGAGCCACCAGAATATGGACCGTCAACAATACCGAAAACAACCAGTTCATCTTTTATGCCTATCAGTTCGCGACGCGACAAATCGCCAAGAAATCACCTGCCACCAAAGCAGCTCCACCAACCAGACCGCCATCGATATCGGGCTGCCTGAACAATTCTTCCGCACCTTGCGGTTTCACACTTCCGCCGTAAAGGATCCGCACTCCGGCTGCCACTTCAGGATCGCGCGCGGCCAACACAGCCCGAATCCCCGCATGCACCGCCTGCGCCTGGGCTGGCGAAGCGGTACGCCCGGTACCGATAGCCCACACCGGCTCGTAGGCGACGACTGCTTGACGCATCGCGGAAACCCCCGCCACTTGCAGCACCGCATCTAGCTGCCGATCAACCACCCCCTGCGTCAGGCCAGCCTCGCGCTCGGCAAGCGTCTCGCCCACACAGAGCACAGGAACCAGACCAGCCGCCTGCGCCGCAACAAATTTGGCAGCAACGATCGCATCCGATTCGCCATACAGGCTACGCCTTTCGGAATGCCCGACCAGAACATGCGTACAACCGACATCCCGCAGCATTGACGGGGCCACTTCGCCCGTAAACGCTCCTTCGACATGCTCGCTGAGGTTCTGCGCCCCCAGCACCACCCCGGTTCCCTGCAACACGGTGTGCGCCTGCGCCAGATAAGGATATGGCGGACAGACCAATACGTCGCAACTCAAACCATCGAGCCCAGCCACAAGCAGAGCCAGCAGATCGTCGGTACTTGACCGACTACCATGCATTTTCCAGTTACCGGCAACGAGCTTGCGACGTGCAGACATGCCACCCCCTGAGGAGAAAAACCGAAGGATTATAGCGAGCGCTCACGGCGCCGGTCAATGTTGGACCACACGAAACTCAAGCGGCGGCTGCGGCGCGCACCACTGCAGCGATTTCTTCGGCAACCCGTGTCACCTCGGCCGCATCCTCGCCCTCGACCATCACACGGAGCAAGGGCTCGGTCCCCGAGGGACGCAACAAGACTCGCCCCCGCCCGGTCAGTTTCCGCTCGACCGCATCATGTGCCGCAATGATCGATGGGCAACTCCGCCACACGAAGCCCTTGCTGACCGGAACGTTGATCAATTTCTGCGGATAAAGCTTCAACGCACCGAGCAGCGCCTCGAGACTGCCGCCTTTTTCGCGCAGCGCGGCGAGAACCTGCAATCCCGCAACGATACCATCGCCGGTTGTATGGCGATCAAGCACCAAGATATGCCCTGAGTTCTCGCCACCAAAGAGCCACTTGTTCCGCTTCAGGCCTTCCACGACATAACGATCGCCGACTGCGGCACGCTCGAAGGCGATACCCATCGCCTGCAGGGCATGTTCCAGCGCCAGATTGCTCATCAACGTGCCGACCACACCCCGTACCTCACCCTTTTGCGCGCGATGACAAACGATTGCGTGCAACAACTGGTCCCCATCGTAGAGATTGCCTCGAGCATCAACCATCTGGATCCGATCGGCGTCGCCATCCAGCGCGATACCCAGATCAGCATTGTGGGCCAGCACCGCGTCGCGCAAGGCCTGCGGCGCGGTGGCCCCGACCTTGTCGTTGATGTTCAGGCCATTGGGGTCGATACCAATCGTGACGACCTCCGCCCCCAGTTCATGAAACACATCGGGCGCAATATGGTAGGCCGCGCCATGCGCGCAATCGACGACAATCTTCAGGCCACGCAGATCGTACTCGTTCGGAAAAGTACTCTTGCAGAATTCGATATAGCGTCCACGCGCATCTTCCATACGCCTGACCCTGCCCAACTCCGCAGATTGAGCGCAAAGCATCGGCTGGTCGATGGCCGCCTCGATCGCCTGCTCCACCTCGTCGGGCAACTTGGTACCTTGCGCCGAAAAGAACTTGATCCCGTTGTCGTAGTACGGGTTGTGTGATGCCGAGATGACGATCCCGGCCTGCAAGCGCAATGCGCGCGTCAGGTAGGCGACAGCCGGCGTCGGCATTGGCCCGACCAGGCAGACATCGACGCCAGCCGCCGAAAGACCGGCCTCCAGGGCCGACTCGAGCATGTAACCGGAAATCCGGGTGTCTTTGCCAATCAAGACCGTCGGCCGCTCGTCGGCCGGCATTTCGACGGTTTCCAGCAGAACCTTGCCGGCTGCGTAACCCAATCGCATCACAAAATCCGGTGTGATCGGCGCTTGGCCGACCCGCCCACGCACACCATCGGTACCAAAATATTTTCTGCTCATTTTTTCCTCATCTTTCAACTGCCGACCAGACGGCCAACGCATCCCTCGTCGCCGCAACATCATGAACCCGGATGATGGCTGCGCCGCGCTGGGCGGCCAGCAGCGCAGCCGCCACGCTTGCCGCCTGGCGCTCCCCCACCGGCCGACCGGTAATCTCTCCCAACATCGACTTCCGCGACACACCTACCAACAACGGGAAATCATTCCAGAAGTTGCCATTCAGTGCGCGAAACAGTGCCAGATTGTGCTCCAGGGTCTTGCCGAAACCGAAGCCCGGGTCGAGCACGATACGCTGACGATCGATACCGGCGGCCACGCAACGCCCCGCCGCCGCAGCCAAGCAGCCCGAGACCTCGGCGACGACATCGCCATAAATCGGCGCCCGCTGCATGCTGCCCGGGTCGCCCCGCATGTGCATCACGCACACCGCACATTCACTATCAGCCACGGCCGCCAGGGCTTCCTCGGAGGCAAGGCCGGCGATATCGTTGATCATGTCGGCACCGGCATCCAGCGCTGCCCGCATGACCGCCGGCTTGTAGGTATCGACTGAAATGGGCACCCCCCAAGCAACGACCTCCCGCAATACCGGCAGCAGGCGGCGCAACTCCTCGTCTTCCGGCGTAGGCTGCGCGCCGGGGCGCGACGATTCGGCGCCGAGGTCGAGAATATCCGCCCCTGCTTCGAACTGCTGGCGGGCATGATCGACCGCCCGCGCCACATCGTTGAGCAGGCCGTCGCCGGAAAACGAGTCCGGCGTCAGATTGACAATCCCCATGAGCAAGGGGCGCTCACGCCTGAGGCGATATTTACCGCAGCGAATCGTAGTCATGACAGAAAACCGGGGGCAACCGCCCCCGGTAACAAAATCAACAAAAGTCAGGCGGTCGCCGGTGCGCTCGGCTCGGCGCCGGGTTTCTCGTCCGGCGGAGTGGAGCGGGAAAGGCTTTGCGTCGGCTTCGGCGGTCGCGGCGGTTTGCCGGCCATGATGTCGTCGATCTGCTCGGCATCAATGGTCTCCCACTCGAGCAGCGCCTTGGTCATCGCCTCGACCTTGTCACGATGGTCTTCCAGCAACTGGCGGGCGAGTTCGTACTGCTGGTCGATGATGCGGCGGATTTCGGCATCAACCTTCTGCATCGTCGCCTCGGAAACATTCTTGTGCTGCGTCACCGAACGGCCGAGGAAAACCTCGCCGTCGTTCTCGCCATAAACCATGACGCCAAGGTCGGACATGCCGTAGCGCGTCACCATGTCACGCGCCATCGCCGTTGCCCGCTCGAAGTCATTCGAGGCACCGGTCGTCATCTGGTCCATGAACAGCTCTTCGGCAATGCGGCCGCCGAAGAGAACGGCAATGCGCGACAGCAGATACTGTTTGTCGTAGGCGTAGCGATCCTGCTCAGGCAATTGCATGGTCAGGCCGAGCGCGCGACCACGCGGAATGATCGTGACCTTGTGCACCGGGTCCGACTTCGGCACCAGCTTGGCGACGACGGCGTGGCCAGACTCGTGGTAGGCCGTGTTCATCTTCTCATCCTCGGTCATCACCATGCTGCGCCGCTCGGCGCCCATCATGATCTTGTCCTTGGCCTTCTCGAAATCTTCCATATCGACCAGGCGCTTGTTGGCGCGGGCGGCGAACAGCGCCGCCTCGTTGACCAGATTGGCGAGGTCGGCACCAGAGAAACCGGGCGTACCGCGGGCGATGATGTCGGCCTTGATGTCACCGGCGATCGGCACCTTGCGCATGTGCACCTTGAGGATTTCCTCGCGGCCGCGGATGTCCGGCAACGGCACGACAACCTGACGGTCGAAACGTCCCGGGCGCAGCAGCGCCGGGTCAAGGATGTCCGGGCGGTTGGTGGCGGCGATGACGATGATACCGGAATGCCCCTCGAAGCCGTCCATCTCGACCAGCAACTGGTTCAGCGTCTGCTCGCGCTCGTCGTTGCCGCCGCCGAGACCGGCACCGCGATGACGACCGACCGCGTCGATTTCATCGATGAAGATGATGCACGGCGCATGCTTCTTGGCGTTCTCGAACATGTCGCGGACGCGCGCGGCGCCGACGCCGACGAACATCTCGACGAAATCGGAACCGGAAATCGAGAAGAAAGGCACCTTGGCTTCACCGGCAATCGCCTTGGCGAGCAGGGTCTTGCCGGTCCCCGGGTTGCCGACCATCAGCACGCCCTTGGGAATACGGCCGCCGAGCTTCTGGAACTTTGACGGATCGCGCAGGAAATCGACGATTTCCTGCACTTCTTCCTTGGCCTCGTCGCAACCGGCCACATCGACGAAGGTGATGGTGTTTTGCGCTTCATCCATCATGCGTGCCTTCGATTTGCCGAAGGAGAAAGCGCCCCCCTTGCCGCCGCCCTGCATCTGACGCATGAAGAAGACCCAGACACCGATCAGCAGCAGCATCGGGAACCAGCTGACGAAGATACTCATCAGGAAGGAAGGCTCCTCCTCCGGCTTGGCCTCGATCTTGACGTCATATTTCAGCAAGTCGGAGACCAGCCACAGGTCTTGCGGCGAATAGACTGTCAAACGTTTGCCTTCCTTGGTCGTCGCCTTCAGCGTCCGACCTTCCATGACCACCTTGTCGATCCGTCCCTGCTTCACTTCCTCCAGAAACTGTGAGTACTCGACACCGCCGGCCGCGACCTGACGCGTATTGAACTGGTTGAAGATGGTCATCAGCACGAGGCCGATCACCATCCAGATCGCGAGATTTTTGAACATGTTGTTCAAGTGGGCACTCCTTCAATTACGTCGAGCGACAAAAATGTCATTCTAAACAAAATCCGTCAGCGCAAGTTGCGGCCGAGCAGGTAAATCTCTGGGCTACGATCACGCGAGGCATCGGGTTTGCGCACCGAAACGGTATGAAAAGCCGCCCGCATCGCCTTGACGAAAGCCTCATAATCGCTTCCCTGAAAAACTTTGACCAGAAAAGCGCCATCCGGTTTCAAATGCGCCTGCGAAAACTCCAAACCGAGTTCTGCCAGATGCATGACCCGTGCCTGATCAACCAGGGGCACCCCTGACATATTGGGCGCCATGTCCGACATGACAAGCCCCACCCGCCGTTCGCCGAGCAATTCTTCCAGTTGCCGCAGCACCTCGTCTTCGCGAAAATCGCCCTGAATGAAGTGCACGCCGGGGATTGGCGCCATTTCCAGCAGGTCAAGTGCAAACACCAGGCCAGCGCTGCCAACGCGCTCGACGGCAACCTGCGACCAGCCGCCGGGCGTCGCCCCCAGGTCGACGACGACCTCGCCGCGCTTGAGCAACTTGTCCTTGTCGTCAATCTCCATCAGCTTGAAGGCGGCGCGCGAACGCCAGCCTTCCTTCTTGGCAAGCTGGACATAAGGATCGTTGACGTGCTCGCGCATCCACGCCTTGCTGGTTCTGGTTCGTTTCATTCGGTAAAATGCCGTTTTTGAAAGGTTTTCCAATGCAACAACTGACTTCTGCCCAGGTCCGCGAACTGCGTGCCCAGGCCCACGGCCTCAATCCGGTCGTCTCGATTTCCGAAAACGGGCTCAGCGACGCGGTGCTCAAGGAAATCGACGCCTGCCTGAAGGCGCACGAATTAATCAAAATCCGCGTCTACGGCGACAGCCGCGAGGATCGACTGGCTTACCTGGAGCGGATTTGTGCCGAACTGTCCGCCGCGGCGGTCCAGCACATCGGCAAACTGCTCGTCGTCTATCGCGAAAACCCCGAGAAGCTCACTGCCAAGGATACGGCAAAACCGCGTCCGGCGGCACCGCGCCGGACCAAGCGCAGCTTTCAGGGCTGATCAACGCAAGCCGCGACCGCTCCAGAGGACCAGAACGAGCCCGGACAGGCTCTGGAGCAGATAGACGATGCTGGAAATGCCGTGCCAGGTCGCGAAACGGTCGCGGAACACGCTTTCCATGACTTCGCGCGGCAGGGCATCGAGCTTGAGCTGCGCCATCAGCGGCTGGATGCCGAACAACTGCACTGCCGCCATTGCCGCCATCAGCACGACCAGCCAGAACCCGGCCTGGCGGAGCGCACGCGCGCCAGAGCGAGCAAACAGGAAAACCAGCAGGTAGAGCGCCGCCCCAAGACCGAACCAGGCAATCAGCGCGAACAGCTTGCCGGCGAGCATCCCGGCCAGTTGGCGATCGCCGAGTTCGGCGAACAACACCGGGGCAGCCAGATAGCCGATCGCCCACAAGCCACCGACCCATAACGTGATCGCAAACTGGTAGAAGGCTTCGGACAGGCGACGCATGCTTATTCGTAACGGATGTCGATGATTTCGTACTCGCGGATACCACCGGGTGCCTGCACCTGCGCGATATCGCCAGCGTACTTGCCGATCAACGCGCGAGCCACCGGCGAATTCACCGAAATCTTGCCGGTCTTGATGTCCGCCTCGTCCTCGCCAACGATCTGGTAAGTCACCGTATCGCCGGAATCCTGGTCTTCCATTTCGACGGTGGCGCCGAAAACGCAGCGACCGTCGGCATCGAGCAGCTTGGGATCGATGATCTGGGCGTTCGACAGCTTGCCTTCGATCTCCTGGATACGCCCTTCGATGAAGCCCTGGCGCTCCTTGGCCGCGTCGTACTCGGCGTTTTCGGAGAGGTCGCCATGCGCACGCGCTTCGGCAATCGCCCCGATCACCCAGGGCCGATCAACGGTTTTCAGGCGATGCAGTTCTTCGCGCAGTCGCTCCGCGCCATTGACGGTCAGTGGAACCTTGTTCATGTAAGCCTCGCTAAAAAGCAAACCGCCGGCGCCCTAAAGTGGGCGAACCGGCGGTGGTACGAGTGAATCAGCCCAGTTGCGCGTGCAGCGCCTGGATCGGATAAACCACGAGTTCGCCCCGGTTGCGGATGCCTTCGGCAGCCGCTTCGGCACCCCAGATCGTCGTGTACATCGTCACCCGCGCCTGCAGGCCGGAAGTACGGATCGAACGCGAATCGTTGATCGCGCCGCGCTTTTCCTCGACGGTGTTGATGATCAGCGAAATCTCGTTGTTCTTGATCATGTCGACGATGTGCGGACGACCCTCGGTCACCTTGTTGACCGGCTGCACCGCCAGGCCGGCGGCGGCGATGGCCTGCGCCGTGCCGCGCGTGGCGACCAGCTGGAAGCCGGCCTCGTGCAGGTGGCGGGCGATCTCGACCGCCTTCGGCTTGTCGCCGTCCTTGACCGACAGGAAGACCTTGCCCGCCGACGGCAGCTTGACGCCGGCCGCCAGCTGCGACTTGACGAAGGCTTCGGCAAAGCTGGTGCCGACACCCATGACCTCGCCGGTCGACTTCATTTCCGGGCCGAGGATGGTATCGACGCCCGGGAACTTGACGAAGGGGAAGACGGCTTCCTTGACCGAGAAGTAAGGCGGCACGACTTCCTTGGTGATGCCCTGGGCCTTCAGGCTCTGACCGGCCATGCAGCGGGCAGCAATCTTGGCCAACTGCAGACCGGTCGCCTTGGAGACGTAAGGCACGGTACGCGAAGCGCGCGGATTGACTTCCAGCACGTAGACGTCGTTGTCCTTGATCGCGAACTGCACGTTCATCAGGCCGCAGACGTTGAGCGCCTTGGCCATCAGCTTGGTCTGCCGGCGCAGTTCGTCCTGGACGGCGGCCGACAGCGAGTACGGCGGCAGCGAGCAGGCCGAGTCGCCGGAGTGCACGCCGGCCTGTTCGATGTGTTCCATGACGCCGCCGATGATCACTTCCTCGCCATCGGACAGCGCATCGACGTCGCATTCGACGGCGTCGTTGAGGAAGCGGTCGAGCAGCACCGGCGAATCGTTGGAGACCTTGACCGCTTCACGCATGTAGCGTTCGAGATCCTTCTGCTCATGGACGATTTCCATGGCGCGGCCGCCGAGCACGTAGGACGGACGGACAACCAGCGGATAGCCGATTTCCTGCGCCAGACGCAGCGCATCCTCTTCGGTGCGCGCCGTGCGGTTCGGCGGTTGCTTGAGGCCGAGGTCGTGCAGCAGCTTCTGGAAGCGCTCGCGGTCTTCGGCGATGTCGATCGACTCCGGCGTCGTGCCGATGATCGGCACGCCGTTGGCTTCCAGCGCCAGCGCCAGCTTCAGCGGCGTCTGGCCGCCGTACTGGACGATGACGCCGACCGGCTTCTCGATGGCGCAGATTTCGAGCACGTCTTCCAGCGTCAGCGGCTCGAAGTAGAGGCGATCCGAGGTGTCGTAGTCGGTGGAAACCGTTTCCGGGTTGCAGTTGACCATGATCGTCTCGTAACCGTCTTCGCGCATCGCCATCGCGGCATGCACGCAGCAGTAGTCGAACTCGATGCCCTGGCCGATGCGGTTCGGACCGCCACCGAGAACCATGATCTTCTTCTTGTCGGTCGGCTGCGCTTCGCACTCCTCGTCGTAAGTCGAGTAGAGGTAGGCGGTGCCGGTCGAGAACTCGGCGGCGCAGGTATCGACGCGCTTGTACACCGGACGCACGCCAAGGGCGTGACGGCGGGCGCGGAATTCGGACTCGCTGGTCTTCAGCAGGTAGGCCAGACGACGGTCGGCAAAGCCCTTCTGCTTCAGGAAACGAACCTCTTCCGCGGTCAACGACGAAAATTCGCGTTTTTCCACGGCCAGTTCGAGATCGACGATCTCCTTGATCTGGGTGAGGAACCACGGATCGATCTTGGTCAGTTCGAAGACGCGCTCGACCGACATGCCGATGCCGAAGGCGTCGGCGACGTACCACAGGCGATCCGGCGACGGACGGGCGAGCTGCTCGTCGATGGTTTCCGGATCGACCGACTTCAGGTTGAAGCCATCGACACCCACTTCCAGCCCACGCAGGGCCTTCTGCAGCGATTCCTGGAAGGTGCGGCCCATGGCCATCACTTCGCCGACCGACTTCATCTGCGTGGTCAGCGTCGAATCGGCCTGCGGGAACTTCTCGAAGGCGAAACGCGGCACCTTGGTGACGACGTAGTCGATCGACGGCTCGAACGAGGCCGGCGTCTTGCCGCCGGTGATGTCGTTGGCCAGCTCGTCCAGCGTGTAGCCGACGGCCAGCTTGGCGGCGATCTTGGCGATCGGGAAGCCGGTGGCCTTGGAGGCCAGCGCCGAGGAGCGCGACACGCGCGGGTTCATTTCGATGACGATGCAGCGACCATCCTTCGGATTGATCGAGAACTGCACGTTGGAGCCACCGGTATCGACGCCGATTTCACGCAGCACGGCGATCGAGGCGTTGCGCAACAGCTGGTATTCCTTGTCGGTCAGCGTCTGCGCCGGCGCGACGGTGATCGAGTCGCCGGTATGCACGCCCATCGGGTCGAGGTTCTCGATGGAACAGACGATGATGCAGTTGTCCGCCTTGTCGCGAACCACTTCCATCTCGTATTCCTTCCAGCCGAGCAGCGACTCTTCGATCAGCAGCTCGTTGGTCGGCGAGGCTTCGAGACCGCGCTTGCAGATGGTCTCGAACTCTTCCATGTTGTAGGCGATGCCGCCACCGGTGCCGCCCAGCGTGAAGGACGGGCGGATGATGGTCGGGAAGCCGATGGTGGCCTGCACCTGGTAGGCCTCTTCCATGCTGTGGGCGGTGGCCGAGCGGGCGGAACCGAGACCGATCTTGGTCATCGCGTCCTTGAACTTCTGGCGATCCTCGGCCTTGTCGATGGCTTCCTTGGAAGCGCCGATCAGTTCGACGCCGAACTTGGCCAGCACGCCTTCACGGTCGAGGTCGAGCGCGCAGTTCAGCGCGGTCTGGCCGCCCATGGTCGGCAGCAGCGCGTCCGGGCGTTCCTTCTCGATGATCTTGGCGACGACCTGCCAGGTGATCGGTTCGATGTAGGTGACGTCGGCCATTTCCGGATCGGTCATGATCGTCGCCGGGTTGGAGTTCACCAGGATGACCTTGTAACCCTCTTCACGCAGCGCCTTGCAGGCCTGCGCGCCGGAATAGTCGAATTCACAGGCCTGGCCGATGATGATCGGGCCGGCGCCAATGATCAGAACACTCTTGATGTCTGTACGTTTCGGCATCGTTATCTCTCTCTGTGCCGCTTATTGCGCGTTGTTGAGCGCAGCCACGCCGCGCGTCATGGTGTCGAGGAAGCGATCGAACAGGTAGGCCACGTCGTGCGGGCCGGGGCTGGCTTCCGGGTGCCCCTGGAAGGAGAAGGCCGGCACGTCGGTGCGGGCGATCCCCTGGTTGGAACCGTCGAACAGCGAGACATGGGTGACCCGCAGGTTGGCCGGCATCGACGCCGGATCGACCGCGAAACCGTGGTTCTGGCTGGTGATCAGCACCTGGCCGGTGTCCATGTCCTTGACCGGATGGTTGGCGCCGTGGTGGCCGAACTTCATTTTCAGGGTCTTCGCACCCGAAGCGAGGGCCAGCAACTGGTGACCCAGACAGATGCCGAAGGTCGGCACACCGGCGGCGAGGATCTCGCGGATGGCGGTAATCGCGTAGTCGCAGGGTTCCGGATCGCCCGGGCCGTTGGACAGGAAGACGCCATCCGGCTGCAGCGCCAGGACGTCGGCAGCCGGCGTCTGGGCGGGAACAACCGTCAGCTTGCAGCCGCGCTCGGCGAGCATGCGCAGGATGTTGCTCTTGACGCCGAAGTCGTAGGCGACGACATGGAAACGCTCTTCGCCACGCTGCTGATAGCCGTCGAGCGTCCATTCGGCCTCGTTCCAGGTGTAGCGCTCGGTCGCCGAGACGACCTTGGCCAGGTCCATGCCGGCCAGCCCGGGGAAGGCACGGGCGGCGGCCAGCGCCTTGGCTTCGTCGACTTCACCGGCGAGAATGCAGCCGGCCTGGGCACCCTTCTCGCGCAGGATGCGGGTCAGCTTGCGCGTATCGATGCCGGCGATGGCGACGATGCCGTGCTTCTTCAGGTAGGCACCGAGGTCGTCCTGGCAGCGCCAGTTCGAGGCCAGGCGCGGCAGGTCCTTGATCACCAGGCCAGCGGCAAAGTTGGCGCGCGACTCGAAGTCTTCGGCATTGCAACCGGTGTTGCCGATGTGCGGATAGGTCAGGGTGACGATCTGGCGCGAATACGACGGATCGGTCAGGATTTCCTGGTAGCCGGTGATCGCGGTGTTGAAAACGACTTCACCGCTGGTTACGCCGTCGGCGCCGATGGATTGGCCCTTGAAAACCGTCCCGTCGGCGAGGGCGAGGATGGCGGGTGTGAATGAGGGCAGCAGCGACACGTCAGCTCTCCTGTAATTTTTCTGCTCGTTCATGTGCCAAGCGGGAAGGCTCGCGCCTCCCCGCTTGTGCTTTTTAACCTTGCCATTTTAGCCGAAAAGCCGCTTTTCAGGCAAATTCAAGGCATTACGCGATTCTCGACGAAGGCCTGCAGACGCGGCCGGATACTTTCCATTTCAGCCGCCAGCGCATGGAAAATATCCTGACAGCGCGCCCAATCGACCGACTCGCGCATCACCTCATGCTCAACCTCCAGCGCATGCTGGCGCGCCTGCTCGGCATGGAACATCGCCAGCAGCCCCTTCAAGGTATGCGCATGCAGGCGGCTTGCCACCGCCTCGCGGCCGGCCAGCGCACCGGCGAGATTGTCGAGATGGCCCTTCCATTCGCCAAGGAACATTTCAGCCATAGTCGCCAGCAGGTCGACATCACCGAGGTTCTCGAGGGCTGATTTCAGATCCAGCGCGTGCAATACCGTCGACATTTCCGGCACCGCAACCGTCTGCCCCGCCGCCGGCTCGACCTCGCCGCCAACCCGGCGCAAAGCCGCAAACAAGGCTTCCGGTCGCAGCGGCTTGGACAGGTAATCGTTCATGCCGGCCGCCAGACAACGCTCGCGGTCGCTATCCATCGCATTGGCCGTCATCGCGATGATGTGGATCGGCTTCAGTTCATGGGAAATCACCCAACTGCGCCGCATTTCGTGCGAACGGATGGTTTCGGTGGCCTCGATCCCCCCCATGACCGGCATCTGCAGGTCCATCAGGATGACATCGAACGCCCCCTCATCGAACATGTCGACCGCCTCGGCGCCATTGTTCGCAACCCGGACTCGATAGCCGCGCCGTTCGAGCAGCCGCAGCGCCAGTTCCTGATTCACCGGATTATCTTCCGCCAGCAACACGCGCAAGCCGCTCGCCTTGGCTGGCGCCTCGCCCAAACCGGGATCGAAGTCGGCCAGCGTCAACACCTCTTCCTCGCCCCGCCCGGACGCTTCCGCCAGCCCCAGCGCAACTTCCAGATCGCCGACCCCGACCGGTTTCAGCAGATGTACCGCCACCCCCAGTTCGCGCAGGCGCCCCAGATCGTGGCGTTGATTCTCCGTCGTCAGCATGACCATCATCCGCTCCAGCCGCCCGGAGTTGCGCCAGGTCTCGACCAGCGCCATGCCTGCCGGCGCCGGCATCGCCGCATCGACGAACAGGTAATCGAAGGGGTAATCCATGCCGCGACGCTTGTTCATCACCGCCACCGCCTGCACCGGATCGCCAACCAGGGAAGCCTGCAAACCCAGCCGCAGCAGCAAGTCGCGCAGACACTGACCGGCCACCGGATTGTCGTCAACGATCAACGCATGACGCCCGGCGAAAGACTGAGTACAGGCCGGAGGCGCTCCCATGGCCTCATCGCCCCCCAGTCCGACGGTGAAGTGAAAGACCGAGCCCTGCCCCGACTCGCTCTCCAGCCAGATTCGCCCGTTCATCAACTGCACCAGCTTGGCGCAGATCGCCAGCCCGAGACCGGTGCCGCCGAAACGCCTGGTGGTTGAGACATCGGCCTGGGAAAAGGCGTCGAAAATGGCCCTCTGCTTTTCCTTCGGCACCCCGATCCCGGTATCGCGCACGGCAACGTGCAACTCCGCACCGCCTGCCGCTTGCCTCGCGAGTTCGACAGCAATCACCACCTCGCCGGTCTCGGTAAACTTGATGGCGTTACCAAGCAGGTTGATGATCACCTGGCGCAAGCGCGTCGGATCGCCGACCAGCCGCTCCGGCACGTCCGGACGAATATCGACGACCAGTTCCAGCCCCTTGCGATGGGCATTGACGGCGAGCACGCGGACCGCTTCCATGACGACGTCGGACAGAATGAAGGAGACCGCTTCGACTTCCATGCGCCCGGCCTCGATCTTGGAAAAATCGAGAATGTCGTTGACGATGGTAAGCAGCGACTCCGCCGACGACTTGACGGTTTTCAGGTAGTGGCGCTGCTCGGCATCCAGCTCGGTATCGAGCGCCAGTTCGGTCATGCCGATGATGCCGTTCATCGGCGTCCGGATTTCATGACTCATGTTGGCCAGGAAAGCGCCGCGCGCCTTGTTGGCCGATTCCGCCGTTTCCTTGGCGGCGATCAGGTCGGCCTGCGCCGCCTTGATCTGCGTGATGTCTCGCTGCAGGACCAGCATCCGCGCCGGCTCACCATCGCCGTCGCGGGCCGCCACCGCGCCACGCACCATGAACCATTGCCAGCCGCCACTCTTGGCGCGCAAGCGGCATTCCAGTTCGAACCAGCGATCGCGGTTGCGAACATGTGCCGCCATCCGCGACTGCAGCAGGCGCTGATCTTCCGGATGCAGCAGGCGCTGCCACTGGATGATCGAATCGTCGAGATCGGCCTGGGCGTAGCCCAGCATTTCCTTCCACTGCCGTCCGGAATCGATAGTGCCGCTGCGTAGATTCCAGTCGGCCAGCGCATCGCCCGACAGCACGCTGTTCCATTTGGCAAAACCGGTCAGGGCGCCGAAAGAAGCATCAACCCGCTGCAGCAGACGCTCGACGTCATCGGCCAAAGCCGACGCCCCCTGCTGCCGCGCCGCTGTCAGCCATTGCCGGTAACCGGCATCCCCTTCGCCGCCGAACAACTCTTCGAGCTGACGCTGCAGCAAACGGGATTTCATGGTCGTCAGCGCAAGCCGAGCACGTCCTGCATGTCGAACAAGCCGTTTTTCCGGCCAGCAATGAAGCGTGCCGCGCGCAGGCTGCCCTGCGCGTAAGGCACCCGACTGCTCGCCTTGTGCGAGATTTCGACGCGCTCGCCGAGGGCGCAGAACATCACCGTGTGGTCGCCGACGATATCACCGCCGCGCACCGTCGCGAAGCCGATGGTCGACGGATCGCGTTCACCGGTCACGCCCTCGCGGCCGTAAACCGCGCAATCCGCCAGATCACGCCCGAGCGCCGAGGCCACCACTTCACCCATGCGCAGCGCCGTCCCGGAAGGAGCGTCGACCTTCATCCGGTGATGCGCCTCGAAGATTTCGACGTCGTAGCCTTCGTTGAGAATGCGTGCCGCGGTATCGAGCAGCTTGAACACCAGGTTGACGCCGACCGACATGTTGGCCGCGAAGACCACCGGCACATCGCGCGCCGCGGCGGCAATCGCCGCCTTGCCGGCGGCATCGAAACCGGTGGTGCCGATGACCATGCCGACGCCGGCCTGACGACAAAGTTCAAGGTGCGCCAGCGTGCCTTCCGGGCGCGTGAAGTCGATCAGGCAATCGACCTGCGCCAGACCGCCGGCAATATCATCGCTGACCACGACGTCGCTCGGCAGGCCAACCAGGACCCCGGCATTGCTGCCGATTGCCGGACTTCCCGGAACATCGAAAGCGGCGCCGAGCACAGCCCCCGCATCCTTGAGCACCGCCTCGATCAACATGCGGCCCATGCGACCGCCGGCACCAACGATGCCGATTCTTGCCTTGTTCATGATTTTAGAATCCGATCTTCTTGATCATGCGCCGGAAGAATCCCGGCTCTTCGGGTGACGGGGCCTCCTCGGCCGCAGCTTCTGGGGAAATCGTCCCCAGATCCACCACCCGCATCCGTTCCACCGGCGCCGTCAATTCAGCCACCGTCGCCACCTCGACATCGCCGTTTACCCGCTCCAGGCGTCCATCGGCGTCAAAGAAGACGGAAAATTTACGAGCCTGCACAGCCCCCGTGCTGCCTTCACGAAAGCGGTATACATAATCCCAGCGCTGCTGATGAAAGATATCGGTGATCAGCGGGCTGCCGAGGATGAAACGAACCTGTTCGCGGGTCTGCCCGGGTTTGAGTTGGGCGACCATGTCCTGGGTCAGCACGTTGCCCTGCTGGACGTCGATCTTGTATTCGTTGATGAAACTCGGCTTGTAGGAACACGCCGCAGGCAGCGTGCAGGCCAAGGCAAGAAGCAGGGGACGGTAACAGCGCATGCGGGCTTCCGGAAATTTCGTAACGGCGTTGAAGCGGTATATCATACCCGAAATCCTCCTTGCCCAGCCCCGCGTAACATCAGGAACCCAACACGATGAGTGACCCGCAGAGCCTCAAAAGCATCGGCCTGAAAGCCACTTTCCCGCGCCTCAAGATTCTTGAGTTGTTCGAAAAGGGTACGATGCGGCACATGACGGCGGAAGATGTCTATCGCATGCTCATCGCGGAAAACATGGACATCGGTCTGGCGACGGTTTACCGGGTGCTGACCCAGTTCGAACAGGCCGGCCTGCTTGAGCGCCATTTTTTCGAAGCCGGCAAGGCGGTCTTCGAAATCAACCACGGCAAGCACCACGACCACCTGGTCTGTGTCGAATGCGGCCGGGTCGAAGAGTTCTACGATCCTGAAATCGAACGCCGGCAGAAACTGATTGCCGAAGAGCGCGGCTTCAAGATCCAGGACCACGCACTCTACATCTACGGCGTCTGCAGCCACCACCAGGCCAATCCCGGGCAGCAAGCGGACGAATCCGACGCCAGCGAATAGCTGCGTCAGCGCGCCTGCTCGGCGCCGGCACGCAGCATTTCGCGGGCGTGCTCCAGCGTGATTCCGGTCACTTCGACGCCGCCCAGCATGCGAGCGATTTCGCCGACGCGGCCGGCGTCGTCGAGCGGCTGAATCGCCGAGCGCGTGACGCCGTCGCGCGTCGTCTTGCTGACCTGCCATTGCCAGTCGGCCTGCGCGGCGACCTGGGCGAGGTGGGTGACGCATAGTACCTGGCGCTCGCCCCCCAGTTCGCGCAGCAAACGGCCGACGATCTCGGCGACACCACCGCCGATGCCGACATCGACCTCGTCGAAAATCAGCGTCGGCACGCTGGCCGAGCGCGAGGTCAGTACCTGGATGGCCAGGCTGATGCGCGACAGTTCACCACCGGAAGCCACCTTGGCCAACGGCCTGGCGTCGTTGCCGGCGAGACCGCCGATGCGGAACTCGACCTGTTCGAGACCGTAGACCGCGGGATTGTCGAGCGCCGGCAAGGCAATTTCGAAACGCCCCGAGGACAGCGCCAGGCGGCGCATGATCTCGCTCACCCGTTCGCCCATGTCGGCGGCAACCTGCTGTCGCCCGGCCGACAGACGCTGTGCCAGCGTCCGGTAGGCGGCCTGCGCCGCATCGCTCGCCGCGCGTAGCGCGTCGACGTCGGCAGCGGCGGCCAGTTCGGCCAGCCGCTGCTGCCAACCGGCGAGCAGGGCCGGCAATTCCGGCGGCGAAACGCGGTGGCGACGGACCTGGGCGAGAATCGCCTCGATCCGCTTCTCGACATCCGCCAGGCGCCCGGGATCGAGATCGACGCGGTCGGCGTAGCGGCGCAGCGTTGACACCGCATCGGCGAGTTCGGCCTGCATCGAGGCCAGCACGCCAGCGACGTCGGCCAGCGCCGGGTCGTAGGCGGCCAGGTCGGCGAGCCGCGTCGCCACCTGGTCGATCTGCCGTTCGCAGGCGGCATCGTCGTCGGCCAGCACGGCGAGCGCGAACTGCGCGCCTTCGATCAGGCTGGCGGCATGGGCCAGGCGGCGATGCTCGCCTTCGAGCGTCTCCCACTCGTCGGCGGTAAACGCCAGCGCCGCCAGTTCGCCAACCTGCCATTCGAGCTGTTCGCGTTCGCGCTGCAGCGCCTGTACGCCATCATTCGCCGCCTGCCAGGCCTGTTCGGCATCGCGCCAGGTTTTCCAGGCGGCAGCGACTTCGCGCCCCAGGTCGAGCAGGCCGCCGTGACTGTCGAGCAACTGACGCTGGGCATCGGCCCGCAACAAGGACTGATGGGCGTGCTGGCCGTGGATGTCGACCAGCCATTCGCCGACTTCGCGCAACTGCTGGACGGTGGCCGGCGAGCCGTTGATCCAGGCGCGCGAACGGCCGTTGGCGTCGACCACGCGGCGCAGCAACAGGTCTTCGCTGGCGTCCAGGCCGTTCTCGTCGAGCCAGGCAGTCACCACAGGCAGGCCGGCGATGTCGAAAGTGGCGGCGATCTCCGCCTTGTCGCAACCGGCGCGTACGACGCCGGCGTCGCCGCGCTCGCCGAGCGCCAGCGCCAGGGCGTCGATCAGGATCGACTTGCCAGCACCGGTTTCGCCGGTCAGCGCGCCAAAACCGGCGGCGAACTCCAGCTCCAGCCGGTCGACGATGACGAAATCGCGCAGGGTCAGGTGGCGCAGCATCAGCTTCCCTTAGGCCTTTCGCTCCACTGCAGCTTCTGGCGCAACATCGCGAAATAGCTGTAGCCGGGCGGGTGCAGGAAGCAGATGGTGTGCTCGGAACGGTACAGGCGGACGCTGTCGCCCGGTTGCAGGTCGAGGGTTAGCTGGCCATCGAAGTGCACGCGCGGCTCGTCGGCGCGGACGACACGCAGCTCGATGTCGGCGTTGTCGTTGACGATCACCGGCCGGTTGGTCAGCGCATGCGGACACAGCGGCACCAGCGCAATGCCGGTCAGCGTCGGATGCAGGATCGGCCCGCCGGCAGACAGCGAATAGGCGGTCGAGCCGGTCGGCGTGGACACGATCAGGCCGTCGGAGCGCAGGTTGTAGATGAACTCGCCGTCGATGAACAGCTCGAACTCGATCATCCGGCCGATCGCCCCCTTGTCGACGACAACGTCGTTGAGCGCCACGTTGCTTGCCAGTTCCTTGCCGTCGCGCACCACTTCGGCGGCCAGCAGCATCCGGTTCTCGCGCTGGAATCGGCCATCGAGCAGGTCGTCCATGCAACTGAGCATGTCGTCGCGGGCGATGTCGGTCATGAAGCCGAGCCGCCCCTGGTTGACGCCGACCAGCGGCACGCAGTAGCGGGCCAGCCGGCGCGCCGCGTTGAGCATGGTGCCGTCGCCGCCGAGGACGATGGCGGCGTCGGCATGGGCGCCGATGTCGTTGAAGCCACAGGTGACCCAGCGCGCCAGGTCGACCCGCTTGCCGATGTGTTCGGCGGTCTCGCGTTCGACGAAGACCGAGACGCCGCGCTCGTGCAGATACTCCGCCAGACGGCGCAAGGACTCGGCGATTTCCGGGCTATGGTATTTGCCGACCAGGGCGATCGTGCGGGGATGACGGAGGCGGTTCATGGGTGCGAATTCTTGCATAAAAAACGCCTTGCCGTGCCGCCGCCGCTTTTCGGTAGAATCGGCGGCATGCTTGATGATCGCTCGCGCACCCTGCTCAAGACTCTGGTCGAACACTACATTGCCGACGGGCAACCGGTCGGCTCGCGCGCCCTGTCCAAATTCTCCGGGCTCGAACTGTCGCCGGCGACGATCCGCAACGTCATGGCCGACCTCGAAGAAGCCGGTTTCGTCGCCAGCCCGCACACCTCGGCCGGGCGCATCCCGACCGCCCGCGGCTACCGGCTGTTCGTCGACAACCTGCTCACCGTGCAACCGCTCGAAGCGCACCAGCGCGGCGCCATCGAAGATGCGCTGCACGGGCTGCCGTCGAAGCAGATCATCGCCAACGCCTCGCAACTGCTCTCCAGCCTTACCCATTTCGCCGGCGTCGTCATCGCTCCCCGGCGCACCGCCAACCGCATCCGGCAGATCGAATTCCTCAGCCTGTCGGACAAGCGCATCCTGCTCATCATCGTCACCGCCGACGGCGACGTGCAGAACCGCATCCTCAATTGCGAGCGCGCCTACTCGCCGAGCGAGCTGACCAGCGCCGCCAACTACCTGAACCAGAATTTCACCGGCCTCGACTTCGAGCAGATCCGCCAGCGTCTGGCCGGAGAGATCCAGCAACTGCGCGACGACATCAAGCCGCTCATGAACCTGGCCCTCGAGGCCGGCGATGCGGCGCTCAGCGAAAGCGCCCAGCCCTACGTGATCAGCGGCGAGAAAAATCTCCTCGATGTCGAAGAGCTTTCGTCCAACATGAAACGCCTGCGCGAACTGTTCGACCTCTTCGAGCAGCGCTCCAGCCTGATGCGTCTGCTCGACGTTTCGAGCCGCGCCGAAGGCGTCAAGATCTTCATCGGCGGCGAATCCGGCATCGCCACCCTCGACGAGTGCAGCGTCATCACCGCGCCTTACACGGTCGACGGCCAGGTCGTCGGCTCGCTCGGCGTCATCGGACCGACCCGGATGGCCTACGAGCGCGTCATCCCCATCGTCGACATCACCGCCCGCCTGCTCTCCTCGGCGCTCTCCCACAAGAACGAAAACTGATGCCCAGATTCCAGCCCGAACCGCCGTACCGCCACGGCAGCCCGCGCGGCACCGCCGTCGTCCTGGTCAATCTCGGCACCCCCGACGCCGCGACGGCACCAGCGCTGCGCCGCTACCTCGGGCAGTTCCTCGCCGACCCGCGCGTCGTCGAAATCCCGCGCCTCGTCTGGTGGCCGATCCTCAACGGCATCATCCTCAACACGCGGCCGAAGAAATCCGCCGCCAAATACGCCAGCGTCTGGACCCGCGACGGTTCGCCGCTGCGCGTGTACACCGAACGCCAGGCCAAGCTGCTCCAAGGCCTGCTCGGCGAACGCGGCCACCGCGTCAGCGTCGCCTGGGCGATGCGCTACGGCCAGCCCTCCGTCGGCAGCGTGCTCGACCGCCTGAAGGCCGCCGGCCACGAACGCATCCTGATCGTCCCGATGTACCCGCAATACGCCGCCAGCACCACCGCCACCGTCGTCGACGAGGCCGCCCGCTGGCTGCTGCAGACCCGCAACCAGCCGGAAATGCGCTTCCTGCGCCACTACCACGACGACACCGGCTACCTGGCGGCGCTTGAAACCTCGGTGCGCAAACATTGGCAGCAGGTTGGCCGGCCCGCTACCGGCGATCGCCTGCTGATCAGCTTCCACGGTCTGCCCAAACGCTCGCTGGATCTCGGCGACCCCTACTTCTGCGAATGCCACAAGACCGGCCGCCTGCTCGCCGAACGCCTCGGCCTCGCTGCCGAGCAATACCTGATCACCTTCCAGTCGCGTTTCGGCAAAGCCGAATGGCTGCAGCCGTACACCGCGCCGACCCTGGAAGCCTGGGGCAAGGCGGGCGTGCGCCGGGTCGACGTGATCTGCCCGGGCTTCTCCGCCGACTGCCTGGAAACGCTGGAAGAAATCGCCCAGGAAGGCCGCGACGACTTCCTCAAGGCTGGCGGCAAGGAATATCACTACATCCCGGCACTCAACGACGCCCCGGACTGGATCGCCGCGCTCGCCGACATCACCGAGCGCCACCTGGCCGGCTGGGACACGCGCGGCGAACCCGATGCCGCCAGCCTTGCCACCGAAGCCAGCGAAGCCCGACGCTTCGGCGCGCCCTCTTGAAATCCCGGGCGGCGCCCACATATCAGAATTTACTGATACAACGGAGCCCCCCCATGAGCGATACCCTGCATCTCGTCTGCCCGCATTGCGCGGCGGTAAACCGCCTGCCTGCCGCCCGTCTTGCCGCCGCCCCGAACTGCGGCCAGTGCAAGCAGCCGCTGTTTACCGGCGAGCCGCTGGAAGTCGACGGTGCCAGTTTCGAGCGCCACCTGCAGCGCAGCGAGCTGCCGCTGGTCGTCGATTTCTGGGCGCCTTGGTGCGGCCCCTGCCGGATGATGGCGCCAACCTTCCACCAGGCGGCGATCGACCTCGAACCGGCGGCCCGCTTCCTCAAGGTGAACACAGAGGAAGAGCAGGCGCTCGCCGGCCGTTTCAACATCCGCAGCATCCCGACCCTGGCCGTCTTCCATGACGGCCGCGAGATCGCCCGGCAAAGTGGCGCGCTCGACCTCGCCTCGCTCAAACGCTGGCTGCAACCCCACTTGATGGCGCTTTAGTTTTCCCCGGCGGCCGCCGTTAACAATGTAGTGAACAATGACTGGAGGCCGCCATGAAAATCGCCAGCAGCGAACTGCAATTCACCGCCTCGCATAGCAGCGCGCAATCGCGCGAAGTCGAGGAGTCGCTGAAGATGTGGAGCGGCCCGCAAAGACCGGATTTCGAAAACCGTGGCCGCGGCAATGTCGGCGGGGAACGCGTCGTCCTCTCCGATGCCGGCAAGGCGGCAGCGGCAGCCGATAGCGCCGCACCGGTCGACGAAACCCTGGACGAAGACCCGAAGACCCTGCTGATTCGCCTGATGCTGGAAATGATGACCGGCAAGTCGGTACGCACCATCAGCGCCAGCGAGTTGTCCGGCAAATCCGCTCCGGCTGCGCCGCAAGCCCCGCCGACAGCCGCGGCGAACAACGGCCGGCCAGCCACTGCCGGCTTCGGCATCGAGTACGACTACCGCGCATCCTACAGCGAGAGCGAAAGCACAAGCTTCGCCGCCAACGGCGTGGTGAAGACCGCCGACGGCCAGGAAATCCGCTTCAACCTGCAGTTGCAGATGTCGCGCAGCTACCAGGAAGAGACTTCAGTCAGCCTGCGCCTTGGCGATGCGGCAAAGCCGGTCGATCCGCTGGTCCTCAACTTCGCCGGCAACGCCGCCGATCTGCTCGACCAGCGTTTCAGCTTCGACCTCGACGCCGACGGCAGCAAGGAACAGATTGCCCAGCTCGCCAGCGGCAGCGCCTACCTCAGCTTCGACCGCAATCAGGATGGCCGGATCAACGACGGCAGCGAACTGTTCGGTCCCGCAAGCGGCGACGGCTTTGCCGAACTGGCCGCTCTCGACGACGACGGCAACGGCTGGATCGACGAGAACGATGCCGCGTTCAGCCAACTCAGCCTTTGGCAACCCGGCGCAGGAGGCGACGGGAATCTGCAATCGCTGAGCGAAGCGGGCGTCGGCGCCATCGCGCTGGCCCAGGTTGCCACCCCGTTCGAACTGAATGACAGCAGCAACCAATCGCTCGGCAGAATTCGCAATTCAGGAATATTTTTGCAAGAGAATGGCGGCGCTGGCACAATTCAGCAAATAGACCTCAGCGTCTGAAAAGCTTTTCATAGCACCACCAAAGGCCCGCACATGCTCCGTTTTGCCGACTTGAAGATATGGGTCCGACTGACTGCCGCCATCTGGCTTGTCCTTGCCGTGATCTGGGCTGGCGCGATCGTCTGGACGACCAACGTCAATCGCGATACCGCGATCAAGCAAGCCAAGGAATTCTCGCAAAGCATTCACGAAATGACGATGGCCGGGCTGACCGGCATGATGATCACCGGCACGGTCGGCCAGCGCGAGGTCTTCCTCGACCAGATCAAGCAGCTGTCGGTGATCCGCGACCTGCATGTCGCCCGCAGCGACGCGGTGGTCAAGCTCTACGGCCCGGACACCAAGAGCACGCGCGACCTTGACGCGCTCGAACAGCAGGTGATGAAGGAAGGCAAACCGTTTGTCTCGGTCGAAAACGAGAATGGCAGTTCCTTCCTGCGCGTGATCAACCCGACCAATGCCTCGAAGAACTACCTTGGCAAGGATTGCATTCTCTGCCACCAGGTTCCCGAAGGCACGGTGCTCGGCCTGGTCAGCATGAAGGTATCGCTCGACTCGGTCGAATCCGAGGTCGAAAGCTTCCGCCTGAAAATCGCCGGCGCCGCGATCGGCGCCCTGGGCGCCCTGTTGCTGATCATCTACTTCCTGACCAACCACTTCGTCACCAAGCCGCTCGAACGGCTGCGCCACGGCCTGAGCGACATCGCCCGCGGCGAAGGCGATCTGACCCGTCGCCTGCCGGTCAACGGCTTGGATGAGGTTGGTCAGTCGTCGCATGTTTTCAACCAGATGATGGACAACTTCCAGCAACTGGTCAGCCAGGTCCGCGATTCCGCCAGCCAGGTTTCCCGCCGCGTCGCCGCATTGACTGAAAACGCCGACCGCGTGGCGCAAAGCTCGCGCCAGCAGAACGAAAAATCGAACGACGCCGCCTCCGCGGTCGAGCAACTGGTGTCGAGCATCTCCGAAATCGCCCGCAGCGCCGAACACGTCCAGCAGCAGTCGCAGGAAAGCCTGGCCCGCGCCAACGAAGGCAACCGCAACCTGCAGACCTTGCTCGGCGAGATGAATGTCGTCGAACGGGCGGTCAAGGAAATGGCCGACTCGGTCAACAACTTCGTGCGCAACACAGAATCGATCACGATGATGACGCGCGAGGTCAAGGACATTGCCGAACAGACCAACCTGCTCGCCCTCAACGCCGCCATCGAGGCCGCCCGCGCTGGCGAACAGGGCCGCGGTTTCGCCGTCGTCGCCGACGAGGTGCGCAAGCTGGCCGAAAAATCCTCGCACTCGGCGAGCGAGATCGACCGCATCACCGCCAGCCTGAGCGCCCAGTCGGTCGCCGTCCGGCGCAGCATCGAGGAAGGCATGCACCACCTCGAAACCAGCCAGGCTGCCGTCGACTCCGTTTCCAGCGTGCTGCAGGCCGCCAACGGCTCGGTCGCCGAAGTCGGCCACGGGCTCGATACCATTGCTCAGGCCACCGACCAGCAGCGACGCGTGTCCGGCGATGTCGAATCGAGCATCGAAGCGATCGCCGGCATGGCCCGCGACAACACCGGTACCGTCGAACAGACCGCCGGCGCCGCCCATGACCTGCGCCGCCTGGCCGAGGGATTGGCCAATCTGGTGGGCCGCTTCAAGGTCTGAGCGCACCACCGCGCCAACCACAACGCCGCCCGCGGGCGGCGTTATTCATTCCGGCGCCAGCTCCAGCGTCACCCCGCCGCATGACTTGCCGCCGTAATGCCCGCTGGCGTTATTGACGGCGGGCTGGCCGATGCTGGCGGCGATCTTGTTGACCTCACGCAGGCGATAAATCATGCGAGCGAGCAGCGCATCGCGCATGCGGCCCATCAGCTCTTCCGACGACAAAGCCAGCGCCGATGCATTGACCTCAAGGAACAGGGTCGGCTCCAGCGTCACCACCGTCGCGTGACGCAGGTCGCTCGACGGATGCAGGAAGGCCACCTCGCCGACCGGCTCGCCAACGCCAAGACGGCATAGTGCCTTGCCGCCCAACGAAACCTCGACGCTACCGGCAAGGATGATGCCGAACAGGCGGCTGTTGCTGCCCTCGGTGATCAAGCGGACATTGGCCGTCACCTGCCGCCACAGCGAGACGCGCAGAACTTCCCAGAGTTCGATGTTCTCGAATTCGGTGAAGAACTCGACGCGACGTAACTGCTCGAAGTGCCGCATGTCGTGCTCGGTCTCGTCCTCTTCCAGGATCTTGTAGCGCACCGCCGAAAGATCCTTGGCCATTTCCGCGCCGTTGCGGTAACGGCTGTACAGGTCCTTTTCCAGCGCCTTGCGCAGGATCGCGTCGAGCCCTTCGGGAAGCGCCGGATTGAGCGCGCTGACCGCCGGCGGATCGGTATTGACGATCTTGTATACCAGCGTCGCCTGGTTGTTGGCGCGGAAAGGCAGACGCCCGATCAGCAGCTGGAACATGACGACGCCGAGCGAATAGAGGTCGGTCTTCTGGTTGAGCGGGTAGCCCTTGATCTGTTCCGGCGACATGTAGGCCGGCGAACCGACCCCCATGATGAAGGTCGAGTCGCGGTCGAGATCCTTGTTCAGGTTCAGCGCCAGCCCGAAATCGGCGATCTTCGGCTCGTCGTCGGCGGCAACCATGATGTTGGCCGGCTTGATGTCGCGGTGGATGATGCCCTGCCGGTAAGCAGCGTCAAGGGCCATGCAGCACTTGAAGATGATGCTGACCACCCGGTGCAGCGGCAGCAGCTTGTCGATCCGGCAATGCTGCTCAAGGCTGAAGCCTTCCACATACTCCATCGCCAGGTAGGCGAATTCGTCCTCGACCACTGCGTCATAGACCCGGACGATGTTCGGATGATCGAGCCGCCGTGAGACCATCCCCTCATTCTGAAAGAGCTTGCGCATGCGCCGTGACATGGCGGCGCAATCCTGGCCGAAACGGATCACCTTGACCGCAATCTGCCGCGCATTTTCCGGGTCGTCACAAAGATAGACCGTAGCGGTCGCTCCCTTGCCGAGCTCTCGGATGACGCGGTATTTGCCTATCGTTTCCATGACATTGACGTTGAATGAATACCTCCTTGGCGATGCTAGCACGCCGACGCGCGCAACAAAGCAAACAAATGTGTAGTAAAAAATTTTCGAGCGGCTCTTGAAATGTTTTTTTCCATCCCCATCTCCCCGTTCGGTTTATTGGAGAAAATGCGCATGTCTAACGAGGAAACCCCGCAGGACCACCTGCTCGATGCCGCCCAGGCGGAAACGCCGGCCAGCGAACCGGAAAAGGAACGCCACATCGACGTTCTGCCGAGCCTGGAAGAACAGATCAAGGCGCTGGAACTGAAGGTCGCCGAAACCCATGACGCCTGGCTGCGCGCCAAGGCCGAAGGCGAAAACATCCGCCGCCGCGCTCAAGAAGACATCAGCAAGGCGCACAAGTTCGCGGTCGAGAAATTCGCCGGCGAACTGCTCGCCGTCAAGGACAGCCTGGAAGCGGCGCTGGCGGTGCCGGAGCAGACGGTCGAGAGTTTCAAGTCCGGCGTCGAGCTGACCTTGAAGCAACTGGTTGCGGCTTTTGAGAAGAACGCGCTGAACGAGGTCAACCCGGTCGGCGAAAAATTCGACCCGCACAAGCACCAGGCGATCGGCATGGTTGATTCCGAGCAGGAAGCGAACACCGTCGTCACCGTACTGCAGAAGGGCTACCTGATCGCCGACCGCGTGCTGCGGCCGGCGCTGGTCATGGTCGCCAAGGGCAAATAATCCACTTGAAATCCGGGGCGACGCCCCCACTTCACGAACATCGCCAATTCACTTTCAGGAAAGAACATCATGGGCAAGATCATCGGTATCGACCTCGGCACCACCAACAGCTGCGTCGCCATCATGGAAGGCGGCACGCCGAAGGTCATCGAAAACGCGGAAGGCGCACGCACCACGCCGTCGGTCATCGGCTACACCGACGACGGCGAGATCCTCTGTGGCGCCCCGGCCAAGCGCCAGGCCGTGACCAACCCGAAGAACACGCTGTACGCGGTCAAGCGCCTGATCGGCCGCCGCTTCGAAGAGAAGGAAGTACAGAAGGACATCGCCCTGATGCCGTTCAAGATCGTCAAGGCCGACAACGGCGACGCCTGGGTTGAAGCGCGCGACAAGAAGATCGCACCGCCGCAGGTTTCCGCCGAAGTGCTGCGCAAGATGAAGAAGACCGCCGAAGACTACCTCGGCGAGGAAGTCACCGAAGCGGTCATCACCGTGCCGGCCTACTTCAACGACAGCCAGCGCCAGGCCACGAAGGACGCCGGCCGCATCGCCGGTCTCGACGTCAAGCGCATCATCAACGAACCGACCGCCGCTGCACTGGCTTTCGGCATGGACAAGGTCGCCGGCAAGGACAAGAAGATCGCCGTCTATGACCTCGGCGGCGGCACCTTCGACATCTCGATCATCGAAATCGCCGACGTCGATGGCGAAAAGCAGTTCGAAGTGCTGGCCACCAACGGCGACACCTTCCTCGGCGGCGAAGACTTCGACCAGCGCCTGATCGACTACATCATCGACGAATTCAAGAAGGAATCCGGCGTCGACCTGAAGAAGGACGTGCTCGCCCTGCAACGCCTGAAGGAAGCTGCCGAAAAGGCCAAGATCGAGCTGTCCTCCAGCCAGCAGACCGAAATCAACCTGCCCTACATCACTGCCGACGCCTCCGGCCCGAAGCACCTGGCGCTGAAGATCACCCGCGCCAAGTTCGAGTCGCTGGTCGACGAGCTGATCGAACGCACCGTTGCCCCCTGCCTGACCGCGCTCAAGGATGCCGGCTGCAAGATCGGCGACATCGACGACGTGATCCTGGTCGGCGGCCAGTCGCGCATGCCGAAGGTGCAGGAGAAGGTCAAGGAGGTGTTCGGCCGCGAACCGCGCAAGGACGTCAACCCGGATGAAGCCGTCGCCGTCGGCGCCGCCATCCAGGGTGGCGTGCTGCAGGGCGAAGTCAAGGACGTGCTGCTGCTCGACGTCACCCCGCTGTCGCTCGGCATCGAAACCCTGGGCGGCATCATGACCAAGCTGATCCAGAAGAACACGACGATCCCGACCAAGGCCAGTCAGGTCTTCTCGACCGCCGACGACAACCAGTCCGCCGTCACCATCCATGTGCTTCAGGGCGAACGCGAAGTCGCTTCCGGCAACAAGAGCCTTGGCCAGTTCAACCTGGAAGGCATCCCGCCGGCCCCGCGCGGCACGCCGCAGATCGAGGTCATCTTCGACATCGACGCCAACGGCATCATGCACGTCACCGCCAAGGACAAGGCGACCGGCAAGGAAAACAAGATCACCATCAAGGCCAACTCCGGTCTCAGCGAAGAAGAGATTCAACGCATGGTCAAGGACGCCGAGCTGCACGCCGAGGAAGACAAGAAGGCGCACGAGCTGGCCGACGCCCGCAACCAGGCCGACGGCATGGTGCACATGGTCAAGAAGTCGCTGACCGAATACGGCGACAAGCTCGACGCCGCCGAAAAGGAAGCCATCGAGAAGGCGATCAAGGACGTTGAGGACGTGCTGCGCGACGGCGACAAGG
Organism: Azonexus caeni; assembly: GCF_048146105.1. Taxonomy (NCBI): domain Bacteria; kingdom Pseudomonadati; phylum Pseudomonadota; class Betaproteobacteria; order Rhodocyclales; family Azonexaceae; genus Azonexus; species Azonexus caeni. The sequence continues at coordinate 49,879 of NZ_JBKJAD010000009.1, read as the reverse complement.
ACACCATCACCGCCAAGACCGAAGCCCTGTCGCAAGCGGCGCAGAAGCTCGGCGAGAAGATGTACGCCCAGCAACAGGCCGAAGGTGCCGCCGGCGCGGCAGGCGCGGCTGGTGGCGAAGCGAAGGAAAAAACCGTCGAAGGCGATGTCGTCGATGCCGAATTCACGGAAGTGAACAAGGACAAGAAGGCTTAAAACGGGCGCCCGGGCGTCGCTTTAAGTGGCCGGATCGAAGCGGACGCCCCGGCGCCGCTTGATCCGGCCTTTGTGCAGTAACTGACGGGAACCAGTCATGTCTAAACGCGATTTTTACGAAATCCTCGGCGTCAACCGCGACGCTTCGGACGACGAAATCAAGAAGGCCTACCGCAAGCTGGCCATGAAGCACCACCCGGACCGCAACCCGGACAATCCGGGCGCCGAGGAAAAGTTCAAGGAAGCCAAGGAAGCCTACGAAATCCTCTCCGATAGCCAGAAGCGGGCGGCCTACGACCAGTACGGCCATGCGGGCATCGACCCGCAGTCCGGCATGGGAGGGTTCGGCGGTGGCGGTGGTGGCGGCTTTGCCGACGCCTTCGGCGGCATCTTCGACGAGATCTTCGGTGGCCGGGCCGGCGGCGGCGGTGGCGGCGGTCGTTCCAACATCTACCGCGGCGCCGACCTGCGTTACAACCTGGAAATCACGCTCGAACAGGCCGCGCACGGCACCGAAACCAAGATCCGCATCCCGACCATGGAGGAATGCGAGGTCTGCCACGGTTCCGGCGCCAAGGCCGGCACCCAGCCGAAGACCTGCCCGACCTGCGGCGGCTCCGGCCAGGTGCGCCTGCAACAAGGCTTCTTCTCGATCCAGCAGACCTGCCACAAGTGCCACGGCACCGGCCGCTTCATCGCCGACCCGTGCACCAACTGCGGCGGTGCCGGTCGTATCAAGCAGCACAAAACCCTGGCGGTGAAGATTCCGGCCGGCGTGGACGAAGGCGATCGCATCCGGCTCGCCGGCGAGGGCGAACACGGCGTCAACGGCGGCCCGCCGGGCGACCTCTACGTGCAGATCCACCTCAAGCAGCACGCGGTGTTCCAGCGCGACCACAACGACCTCCACTGCGAAATGCCGATTTCCTTCACCACGGCAGCGCTCGGTGGCGAGATCGAAATCCCGACCCTGGATGGCGCCGCGGCCATCAAGATTCCGCCGGAAACCCAGTCCGGCCGCGTCTTCCGCCTGCGCGGCAAGGGCATCAAGGGAGTGCGCAGCCACACCCACGGCGACCTGCTCTGCCATGTCGTCGTCGAAACCCCGATCAACCTGACCGAACGCCAGAAGGATCTGCTGCGCGAACTGGAGGAATCAAGCAAGGGTTCCGACAAGCACAACCCCCGCGCCAAGTCGTGGATGGACAAAGTCCGGGAATTCTTCGGAGAATGATTCCCTGACCTTGCGGTGCAGGCTAACTTGCTCAAGCAAGTTAAGGGGCGTAGCCCCGGCCGGAACCACAAGGCTCAGGAATTTTTCGGAGAATGATTCCCGTACCTTGCAGCGCAGGCTAACCCGCGTTGGCGGGTTAAGACGCGTAGCGCCGGCCGCAGCTACAAGGTCTGTGAATTCTTCGGCGAGTAAACCCGCGCCACCAGAAATGCAAACGGCCCATTATCGAACGGGCCGTTTGCATTGATTGCCAGCGACGCTGCTCAGGCACGCCGCCAGGTGGTTCCCTGCGGACTGTCGTCGAGGACGATGCCGGCGGCCTTCAGCTCGTCGCGGATGCGGTCGGCTTCAGCGAAGTCGCGCGCCTTCTTGGCCGCCGCACGGCTGGCGATCAATGCTTCGACCGTGTCCTCGTCGATCCCGTCGGCCGCCCCACCGGCCCGCAGATAAGCCTGCGGCGCGCGTTCGAGCAATCCGATCACTCCGGCCAGAGCCTTGAGCAGACCCGACAGTTCCCCGGACTTCTGACGGTTGGCTTCGGCGGCCAGCTCGAAGAGGACGGCGATCGCACCGTGCGAATCGAAATCCTCGTTCAAGGCAGCGGCAAAACGGGCGGCAAAATCCTGCTTCCAGTCAATGGCCACCGGCACCTGCGGCACGTCGCGCAACGTGAAGTAAAGACCGTCGAGCGAGCGCTTGGCGTCGTCGAGGTGTGCATCGGAATAGTTCAGCGGGCTACGGTAATGGGCGCGCAGGATGAAGAAGCGAACGACTTCGGCATCGAATTTCTTCAGCACCTCGCGGATGGTGAAGAAATTGCCCAGCGACTTCGACATCTTTTCGTTGTCGACCCGGACAAAACCGTTGTGCATCCAGTAATTGACGTAGCCGCAGCAATTCGCGCCCTCGGACTGGGCGATCTCGTTCTCGTGATGCGGGAACTGCAGATCCTGACCGCCGCCGTGGATGTCGAAATGTTTGCCGAGCAGCGACGAACTCATCGCCGAGCATTCGATATGCCAGCCCGGCCGTCCTTCGCCCCAGGGCGACGCCCAGGCCGGCTCGCCCGGCTTGGCATGCTTCCAGAGAACGAAATCGAGCGGGTCCTGCTTGGCGGTATCGACTTCGACGCGCTCACCGGCGCGCAGGTCGTCGAGCGATTTGCCGGACAGCTTGCCGTAGCCCGGAAACTTGCGCACCGCATAATTGACGTCGCCGTCGGCCGCCAGATAAGCCAGGCCATTGGCTTCGAGCTTACCGATCAGCTCCAGCATCTGCGGCACATACTCGGTCGCCCGCGGCTCGTGATCGGGGCGCAGCACGCCCAGCGCGTCGGCGTCCTCGTGCATGAAACCGATGAAACGATCGGTCAATTGCTGGATGCTTTCACCGTTCTCCGCCGCACGACGAATGATCTTGTCATCGATATCGGTAATATTGCGAACGTAGGTCACCTCGTAGCCACGCGTTCTCAGCCAGCGATAAACCATGTCGAAGACGACCATCACCCGGGCATGACCCAGGTGACAATAGTCGTAGACCGTCATCCCGCAGACATACATGCGAACCTTGTTGGCTTCGATCGGTTCGAAAACCTGCTTTTCGCGCTTGAGGGAGTTGAATATCTTTAGCATGACGGAATGAAAAGATGCAGAATTGGCCCTGCAAACCTATGGCTTTATCCGCTTCTTTGGTAGAATCGAGTGATTGAAAAACTCAGAAATTATAGCACGGCGATGACCACCCTATCCTTGTTCCAGCCTCGCTTCCGGACGCTACGCGCGTTCGCCTTCTGCCTGTCAATCGGCTTTGCCGGCCCGGTACTGGCCGACAACCTGCCTGACATCCAGCGCTTGATCAAACAGGGACAGCACGCACAGGCCCTGGAAAAGGTCGACCAATATCTGAGCAGCCGGCCCAAAGATGCCCAGGGGCGTTTCCTCAAGGGGCTGATCCTCACCGAACTGAACCGCCCCGCCGATGCCATCGGCGTCTTCACCAAGCTCTCCGAGGACTATCCGGAGCTGCCCGAACCCTACAACAACCTGGCCGTGCTCTACGCCCAGCAGAAGCAGTATGACAAGGCGCGCACCGCCCTGGAAATGGCGATCCGCACTCACCCCTCCTACGCCATCGCCTACGAGAACCTCGGCGACGTCTATGCCAAGCTGGCCAGCCAGGCCTACGACAAGGCGCTGCAACTCGACGGCGCGAATGCGACCACGCAGAACAAGCTGGCGTTGATCCGCGACCTGATCAGCACCTCCGGCAAGGGCAACGTCCGGCCGCCAGTGGTCGCCGCCGCTCCGGCACCGGCGCCCGTTCCGGCCCCAGCGCCCGCCCCGGTCGCCGCCGCCAAACCGACGCCGACTGCCACCGTCGTCGCCACCACGCCGGGCGCCGCCGCCGCGGCCCCCACCCCGGTCGCCGCCGCCGAAACCAAGCGACCGGCCCCGGCCAAGGCAGCCGGCAACGACGACGTGGCGCAGGCCATCGCCTCCTGGGCCCAAGCCTGGTCGCAAAAGGACATGAAGGCCTACTTTGCCGCCTACGCCAACAGCTTCGAACCCGGGAAGGGCGCCAGCCGCAAGGCCTGGGAAGCTGAACGCTCGCAGCGGATCGGCGAACGCCCCGGCAAGATTTCGGTAACTTACGAGGAACCGACGATCAGCGTGGACGGCAACACTGCCACGGCCCGTTTCCGCCAGCACTACAAGGCACCGGGCCTCAACAGTTCGAGCTGGAAGACGCTGGTGTTCGTTCGCTCCGGTAGCAAGTGGCTGATCCAGGAAGAAAAAGCTCGTTGATGCGCATACGGAAGTTGTTACTGCCAGGCCTGACCGGCCTGGCAGTTGTCGTTTCTGCACTGTATTTTTTCCCTCGGGAAAAGCACGCTGACCCGGTCAGTCAAGCAGCAGCACAGAATCCTCCAATATCGCAGATCTGGCCGGACCACGGCCCTTCTGCGTCATCGCCGCCGCCAGCGCCCGAACTCGTCGATGGCAGCCCGGAGGCTCGTCTCGTCGGCATCTTCCACGAGATTGAGCAGCGCAACCTGAATCGCGCGCTGGAACTTACCGAAGCCCTGCTGCAGCAACATCCAAACTACCGCTTGGCACATCTGATCAAGGGCGACCTGCTGCTGGCGCGCACCCGACCGATCGAGAATTTCGGCGCCGCCCAAGGGGCTCCAGCCGAGCGCGTCGCCGACCTGCGCGCCGAGGCGCTCAAACGCCTGCAAGGCTACCGCGAGAAGCCGGCGGCGAATTCTGTACCCCGCTATCTGGTGCAAATGCGCCCGGACCAACGCTACGCCGTGGTCATCGATACGCAGCGTTCACGCCTCTACCTCTACGAAAACGACCTGCAAAATGGTGGCCGGCCGCGCTTCGTCGCCGACTACTACGTCACCCAAGGCAAGCTCGGCGCCGACAAGCTGGCAGAAGGCGACAAGAAGACACCGATCGGCGTCTATCACGTGACCGCCGACCTGTCGCGCCAGAAGTTGCCGGACCTTTACGGCAACGGCGCCTTCCCGATCAATTACCCGAACGAATGGGACCGCCGCCAGGGCCGTGGCGGCAGCGGCATCTGGCTGCACGGCACGCAATCCGACACGTTCTCGCGACCGCCGCTCGCTTCAGATGGCTGCGTCGTGCTGACCAACCAGGACCTCGACGCCATCCGCAGCAACCTGCAGGTTGGACTGACGCCGGTGATCATCAGCGACAGCATCGAGTGGCTGTCGCTCGACGACTGGGCCAAGGAGCGTGAAGCCCTCAACCAGACCATCGAGACCTGGCGCGCCGACTGGGAGAGTCGCGACAGCGCCCGCTACCTGAGCCACTATTCGCGGCAGTTCAGCGCCGGCGGCCAGAATTTTGCGCAGTTCGCCGAACAGAAGCGCTCGGTCAACGCTGGCAAGGAATGGATCAAGGTCCGCCTCGACAATCTTTCGGTGTTCCGCAATCCGGGCAAGGAAGAACTGATCGTCGTCACCTTCGACCAGGATTACCGCAGCAACAACCTCAACAACCGGATGAAGAAACGCCAGTACTGGGTACGCGAAGGCGGCCGCTGGAAGATCATCTACGAAGGAGCCGCCTGACATGAAGAAACTGACTGGCATTCTCGCCGCCCTGACGCTGTGCTCGACGCTCGCCCAGGCCGCCCCAACCCTGGAACTGCAGACCAGCCTCGGCCGCATCGTCGTCGAACTAGACGCGCAGAAGGCACCGAAAAGCAGCGCCAACTTCCTGCAATATGCGAAGGACGGTTTCTACAACGGCACCGTCTTCCACCGCGTGATCCCCGGCTTCATGATCCAGGGCGGCGGCTTCGACGCTGGCATGTCGCAGAAAGCTACCCGCGCGCCGATCGAGAACGAGGCGAAGAACGGTCTCAGGAACCGCCGCGGCACGCTGGCCATGGCCCGTACCATGGACCCACACTCGGCGACCGCGCAGTTCTTCATCAACCACGCCGACAATGCCCCGCTCGACTACCCGGGCAACGATGGCTGGGGCTATGCCGTCTTCGGCAAGGTCACCGAGGGCATGGACGTGGTCGACAAGATCGCCAGCCAGCCCACCACCAGCAAGGGCTTCCACCAGGACGTGCCGCGCACGCCGGTGGTCATCCAGAACGTCAAGATTCTCTCCGAAAAATAAGGAACTCCCCCATGATCAAGCTCACCACCAACTTCGGCGTCATCAGCCTCGAACTCGACGCCGAGAAGGCGCCGAAAACCGTCGAGAACTTCATTGCCTACGTCGAAGCCGGGCATTACGACAACACCGTCTTCCACCGCGTGATCAAGAACTTCATGATCCAGGGCGGCGGCATGGAACCGGGCATGAAGCAGAAGGACACTCGCGCGCCGATCGAGAACGAGGCCGCCAACGGCCTGAAGAACGTCCGCGGCAGCATCGCCATGGCGCGCACCAGCGACCCGCACTCGGCCACTGCCCAGTTCTTCATCAACACCGTCGACAACGACTTCCTCGACTTCAAGGCACCGTCCGGCCAGGGCTGGGGCTACTGTGTCTTCGGCCAGGTCGTCGAAGGCATGGACGTGGTCGACAAGATCCGCGCCGTGCGCACCGGCAACAAGGGCTTCCACCAGGACGTGCCGGTCGAGGACGTGATCATCGAAAAAGCGGAAGTGGTTTGATCCTCTTCGTCGCCGACCTCCACCTGTCGCCCCGCACGCCCGGGGCGACAGCGCTGTTTCTCGATTTCCTCGCCGGGCGCGCCCGCCAGGCCTCAGCCTTGTACATTCTTGGCGACCTGTTCGAGACCTGGATCGGTGACGACGACATCGCCTCGCCCGATCATGCCGCGATCGTCGCCGCCTTGCGTGCCGCCAGCGATGCTGGCCTCGCCATCAGCATCATGCACGGCAACCGCGACTTCCTGCTCGGCGACGCCTTCGCCGCCGCTGCTGGCGTCCGCCTGATCAGCGAACCGTATATCCTGTCCACCGCCGAATGGCAGTTCGTGCTCGCCCACGGCGATGCGCTCTGCCTCGACGACGCCGAGTACATGCGCTTCCGCGCCGAGGTCCGGACGCCGGCCTGGCACAGCGCCTTCCTCGCCCGGCCGCTGGCCGAACGGCGGGCCATCGCCGACGGCATGCGCGCCGCCAGCGAAGCCAGCCAGCGCCAGCGCAACACTCCCTACAGCGACCTCCAGCCGGCAGCCACCGAGGACTTCCTGCGCCAGCACGGCTACGCCACCTTCATCCACGGCCACACGCACCAGCCGGCTACCCACGACCACATCGTCGACGGCATCCACGTCGAGCGCTGGGTACTCGCCGACTGGCACGAGGACCGCGGCGAATGCCTGGTCTGGGACGGCGAGGCGCTACACCGCGAAGTCCTGGTCCCGGCCGCCCGATGAAGCAGAACGGCAGCGCCCTCGACATCCTGCGCGATGTCTTCGGCTACCCCGCCTTCCGCGGCGAACAGGCGGAGATCATCGCCCACGTCGCCGGCGGCGGCGACGCCCTGGTGCTGATGCCGACCGGCGGCGGCAAGAGCCTCTGCTACCAGATTCCAGCACTGCTGCGCCCGGGTTGCGCGATCGTCGTCTCGCCGCTGATCGCGCTGATGCAGGACCAGGTCGATGCGCTGACCCAGCTCGGCGTGCGTGCCGCCGTGCTCAACTCGACGCTCGACCGGCGTGAAGCGCAGGCGGTCGAACAAGCGATCTTCGCCGGCCAGCTCGACCTCGTCTACATCGCCCCCGAACGGCTGATGCTCGACCGCACGCTGGCGATGTTCGACGCCCTCTACGAAGCCGGCAAGCTCGCCCTGTTCGCCATCGACGAGGCGCACTGCGTGTCGCAATGGGGGCACGATTTCCGCCCGGAATACCTGCAGTTGTCGGCGCTGCACGAACGCTACCCGCGGGTACCGCGCATCGCGCTGACCGCCACCGCCGACCGGGCGACGCAGAACGAGATGCTGCAGCGCCTGGGCCTCGGCGAAGCGCGCGTCTTCCTGTCCAGCTTCGACCGCCCGAACATCCGCTACACCGTCGTCGAGAAGGACAACGCGCGCCAGCAATTGCTCGGCTTCCTCGGCGGGCGCAAAGGCCAGGCCGGCATCGTCTACTGCCTGTCGCGCAAGAAGGTCGAGGAAACCGCCGCCTGGCTGTCGACACAAGGCTACCCGGCGCTGCCCTACCACGCCGGACTGCCGGCCGACGAGCGCGCCGCCAACCAGCGCCGCTTCCTGCGCGAGGACGGCCTGGTCATGTGCGCGACGATCGCCTTCGGCATGGGCATCGACAAGCCCGACGTGCGCTTCGTCGCCCACCTCGACCTGCCGAAAAGCATCGAGGCCTACTACCAGGAAACCGGTCGCGCCGGCCGCGACGGCGAACCGTCGGAAGCCTGGATGGCCTACGGCATGCAGGACGTCGCCCTGCAGCACGCACGCATTGCCGAATCGGGCGCCGGCGAAGGCCAGAAAATCCTCGAATCGCAACGCCTGACCGCCCTGCTCGCCTACTGCGAGGCGCCGCGCTGCCGGCGCCAGGTGCTGCTCAACTACTTCGGCGAGGAGCGCCAGCCCTGCGGCAACTGCGACGTCTGCGCCGAACCGCCGGAACTGTGGGACGGCACCCAGGCGGCGCAGAAGGCGCTGTCGGCGATCTACCGCACCGGCATGCGCTTCGGCGTCAGCCACCTGATCGACGTGCTGCGCGGCAAGACCAGCGATAAGATGCGCCAGTGGGGCCACGACCGCCTGCCCACCTTCGGCGTCGGCAGCGAACTCGACGAGCGCGAATGGAAGAGCGTCTTTCGCCAGCTCGCCGCCGCCGGCCTGGTCCATGTCGACATGACCGAGCACGGCGCCCTGCAACTGACCGAAGCGGCGCGCGAAGTGCTCAAGGGGCAGCGCGCGGTGCAATTGCGCCGGCCAACCAAGAAACGCGGCACGCCGAGCAAGACCAGCCGCGCCCCGCTGGTCGACCTGGCGCCGGCCGACGCCGCGCTGTTCCAGCGCCTGCGCCAGTGGCGCGCCGAAACCGCGCGCGAACAGGGCGTACCGGCCTACGTCATCCTGCATGACAAGACCCTGCGCGAACTCGCCGAATGCCGCCCGGTCAGCCATGGCCTGCTCGCCGGCATCACCGGCATGGGCAGCGCCAAGATCGAGCACTACGGGGAAGAACTGCTGCAACTGATCCGCGACGAGGCCCGCCATGAAGCATCCTGACCGTCTGACCGCGATCCTCGGCAGCATCGTCGTCGCCGCCCTGATCGTTTCCGGCATCTCCCCCTACGACCGCGCCACCTGGCTGATGGAAGTGGCGCCGGTGCTGCTCGCCCTGCCGTTGCTCTGGCTGACCCGACGCAGCTTTCCGCTCACCGCGCTGCTCTACGTGCTGATCGCCATCCACGCCCTGGTGCTGATCGGCGGCGGCGCCTACACCTACGCCCGGGTACCGTTCGGCTTCTGGCTGCAGGACCTGCTCGGCACGACGCGCAATCCCTACGACAAGGTCGGCCATTTCCTGCAGGGTTTCGTGCCGGCACTGGTCGCCCGCGAAATCCTGCTGCGCGGCGACTGGGTGCGCGGCGCGAAAATGACCGCTTTCCTCTGCGTCTGCATCGCGCTGGCGATCAGCGCCTGCTACGAGCTGATCGAATGGGCGGCGGCGCTGGCCATGGGCCAGGGCGCCAACGAATTCCTCGGCACCCAGGGCGACCCCTGGGACACCCAGTCCGACATGTTCCTCGCGCTGCTCGGCGCGATCGCCGCGCTGCTCCTGCTCTCCGGCTGGCACAACCGCCAGTTGCACCGGCTGCGGCGCGGCTGAGCGGCTGCCTCAGAGGCAGAGCGCGTCGGGATCGGCGCGCATCAGGCGCTTGTTCATCTTGCCGACGCTGGTCTTGACCAGCGTCTTGACGAAGCGCACCTGCAGCAGCACGCCGTAACGCGAAACGCCGGCCGCCTCGATGGCATGCGCGGCATAGTTGCGCAAGGCGTGCTCGCTGACCTGGCCGACGAACTCCGGCTTCAACAGCACCAGCGCCAGCGGCCGCTCGCCCCACTTGTCGTCGGGCACGCCGATCACCGCCACCTCGTGCACCGCGTCGTGGCGGGCGATGATGTCTTCCAGTTGCAGTGATGAGGTCCATTCGCCACCGGTCTTGATCACGTCCTTGATCCGGTCGGTGACCTTGAGATAGCCGGCCGGATCGATGTTGCCGATGTCGGCGGTGTGCAGGTAAGCACCCGCCCACAGTTCTTCGGACGCTTCCGGCGCGTGCAGGTAACCCAGGGTCAGCCAGGGCGAGCGGACGACCACTTCGCCGGTCGCCTTGCCGTCGTGGGCGACGTCGCGCATCTGCGCATCGACGACGCGCAGGTCGACCAGCGGCAAGGGGCGGCCGGTCTTGGCACGGATCACCGCCTGCTCGGCCGGCGACTTTTCCAGGTCGGCGGTCGACAGGTGGGCCAGCGTCAGCACCGGGCAGGTTTCCGACATGCCGTAGCCGGTGAACAGGTCGATGCCGCGAGCCAGCGCGGCGCCGGCCATGGCTTCCGGCATCGCCGCACCGCCGATGACCAGCTTCCAGCCGGAGAAATCGGTTTTCGCCGCCGCCGGATGGCCGAACACCATGTGCAGGATGGTTGGCACGCAATGTGAAAAGCTGACCCCCTCCTCCTCGACCAGGCGGCAGATCACATCCGGCTGGTAGCGGCCGGGATAGACCTGCTTGAGCCCGAGCATCGTCGCCAGGTAGGGGAAGCCCCAGGCGTGGACGTGGAACATCGGCGTCAGCGGCATGTACACGTCTTCGCGGTGCAGGCGCCCCTGGCCGGCCGCGTTGCCGGTACCGCTGGCGATGCCGAGCGTGTGCAGGACCAGTTGCCGGTGGCTGAAATAGACGCCCTTCGGGTTGCCGGTCGTGCCGGTGGTGTAGAAGGTCGTCGCCTGCGCGTTCTCGTCGAAATCCGGAAAGTCGTAATTGGCTTCCGCGGCGGCCAGCATCGCCTCGTACTCGCCGGCGGCGACCACCGGCGACGCCGGCAGCACCGCCTCGTCGCTGATCAAGATGAAGGCACGCACGCTTTCCAGGCGGCCGGCGATCTCGGCGAGGATGGGGAAGAACTCGCTATTGACCATGACCACGTCAGCCCGCGCGTGGTTCAGCGTGTACAGAATCTGTTCCGGACTGAGGCGGACATTGACCGTCTGCAGCACGGCGCCCATCATCGGCACCGCGAAGAAGCTCTCCAGGTAACGATGACTGTCCCAGTCCATCATCGCCACCGTATGGCCGGCCTCGACGCCGAGCGAGGAGAGCACGTTGGCCAGGCGGCCGATACGCTGGCGCAGCTCGCGGTAGGTATAGCGCAGCCGGCCCTGGTAGGTGATTTCCTGGTCTGGCACCGTGGCCAGCGGCGTCAGCAGCAACTGCTTGATCAGCAGCGGATATTGATAGGCCGACGGCGTCGCCCCGACGATTTTTACCGGCATCTGGTTCTCTCCCTGAAACACTGTTCTTTACCGCTGTATTTCAGGGATTTTACGCCTGCCGGCGGCGCCCCGCTCAGCGGTGGCGGCTACCGCTGCGATGTTGTTGCGGCCCGCCGGGTTTTTTCGCGGCTTTCGCCGGTGCCCGCGCCGGCTGCGCCGAACGTCCGCCGCGCGGCGGTTGCGGCGGACGCGGCGCGGCATGCGCCGCCGGCTCGAAACCTTCGATGACGACGCGCTCGAGATTACGCTTGATCAGCTTCTCGATGTCCTTCAGTTGCGGCCGCTCGTCGTGGCAGACCAGCGAGATCGCCTCGCCTTCCATGCCGGCGCGGCCGGTGCGGCCGATGCGGTGCACATAGTCCTCGGGCACGTTGGGCAGTTCGTAGTTGATCACGTAGGGCAAGGCGTCGATGTCGATGCCGCGCGCCGCGATGTCGGTGGCGACCAGCGCCGCCAGCTTGCCTTCCTTGAATTCGCCGAGGACGCGGGTACGCGCGCCCTGCGACTTGTCGCCGTGGATCGCCGCCGCCTTGATGCCGGCCTTGTCCAGTGCCCGCGCCAGGGCGTCGGCGCCATGCTTGGTGCGGGCGAAGACCAGTACCTGATGCAGGCTGCGCGTCTCGAACAGGTGCTTGAGGAGATCCTTCTTCTGCTCGCGGTTGCATTCGATCACCCGCTGCGCCACCGTTTCCGCCGCCGTGTTGCGCGGCGCGACGTCGACCGACACCGGCTGGTGCAGCAGGCCACCGGCCAGCTCGCGGATTTCCGGCGAGAAGGTGGCCGAGAAGAGCAGGTTCTGCCGCTGCTTGGGCAGCAGCGCGATGATCTTGCGGATATCGCGGATGAAGCCCATGTCGAGCATGCGGTCGGCTTCGTCGAGGACGAAGATCTCGATGCTGCCGAGGTCGACGGTCTTCTGCTGGACGTGGTCGAGCAGCCGGCCCGGCGTTGCCACCAGGATGTCGACGCCACGGCGCAGACCGGCAATCTGCGGGTTGATGCCGACACCGCCGAAGACGGCCAGCGAGTTGATCGGCAGGTGCTTGCCGTAGGTCCGCACGCTTTCCTCGACCTGGATCGCCAGTTCGCGGGTCGGCGTCAGGACCAGCACGCGCGGCGTCCGGGCAACGCGGCTGAGACGGTCGTTGGCGCCGGCCGTCAGACGCTGCAGGATGGGCAGCGTGAAGCCGGCGGTCTTGCCGGTGCCGGTCTGCGCCGTGGCCATCAGGTCGTGGCCGGCGAGCACGGCGGGAATCGCCTGCTGCTGGATCGGCGTCGGGGTGTCGTAGCCCTGTTCGGCAACGGCGCGTTGAATGTCGGCGGAAAGGCCGAGTTCGGAAAACTGCATGGGGAAAACTCCGGAAAATTGCCTTCGGGCACCGGCGGCACCCAGGCTGAAGGTCAGTGCAGACCTTCGATGTAATAGTCGACGCGGCCACGCGGCGCCAGGTATTCGACGACCTCGACCGGCAATTTGGCCGGGTTGAGGACGCTATCGATCTTCACGTCGGCCTCGCGCAGGTCGACCAGCAGGGCCTCGCTGCGCGGCACGCCGGGGTCGTGCAGCATGACCAGCGGATGCAGCAGGTCGCTGCTGTTGGTCTCGACGACCAGGCCGACGCTGCCGTCGTTGAGGGCAACGAAGCAGCCGGGCGGATAGACGCCGACCGACTTGACGAAAAGCTGTAGCAGCTCGGGATCGTAATGCGAGCCTTCGCGCTTGAACATGTGCGCCACCGCCTCGCCGGGGGTACGCGCGGTGCTCAGGTCGAACGGGTTGCACAGGTTGTCGTAGCGGTTGGCGATGGCGACGATCCGCGCCAACCGCGGAATGCGGCCAGCCTGCAGGCGATTGGGGAAGCCGCTGCCGTCCCAGCGCTCATGGTGGCAGGCGATGGCGTTGCGCACGCCGACCGGCAGTTCGGGAATCACCGAGACGTGCTTGATGCCGTAGCCGACATGCGCCTGGTAGAACTGCTCCTCGGCGTGCGTGCGCTGGCTGTTGCGCAACACGCGGGCCGGCACCTCGAGCTTGCCGATGTCATGGAACATCGCGCCCAGGCCGAGCCAGCGCATTTCCTCTTCCTCCAGCCCGAGCGCCCGGCCAAGCAGGAGCGACAATACGGCAACGTTCATCGCGTGCTGGGCCATGCCCGGTTCCTTGACCTTCATGTTGACCAGGTGGATGGCGACACTCTGGCTGCCGATCAGGCTGCCGACCATGCGGCCGACGGTGTTCTTGGCCTTGCCGTAGGATTCGGCGGGACGGCTGCCGAGGTCGCGCAGGATGTCGTGAACGCCGTTGGCCTCCTGCTCGTACAGCCGCTCGCAACGGGCCAGCCCTTCCCGCTGGGCGCGCACGCGCTCGGTGCGTTCGCGCTTGTCGTGGATCATCGAGGCCATCACCGCCGCTGAGAAATCCTCTTCCGGCGGCAAGGCCTTCTGTTCCGGTAGCGGCTGCGCCGTACTGCGCGCCGGGTCCCATTCGATTTCCTTGAGCCCCAGGCTGCGCAGGACCTTGATCTGGTCGTGGCTAGTCAGGCGAAAGCGGTTGAGCAGGAACGGGTGGTCGAGCCAGCCCACCCCGGTGATCGAGATGAAGACGCCAGGCTGCAGCCGATCGACCGGGACCGTGTGTTTCATGCGCCGATCAGGGAGAGGCCGCGGTCGAGGTCGGCCTGCAGGTCGGCCTGCGCTTCCAGACCGACAGCAATGCGCAGCAGGCCCTCGCCGATCCCGGCCGCCGCCCGCGCTTCCGGGGAAATCCGGCCGTGCGTGGTGGACGCCGGGTGAGTGATGGTGGTCTTGACGTCGCCGAGGTTGGCGGTGATCGACAACAGGCGGCAGTGGTCGACGACGCCCCAGGCTTCCGGACGACCGCCGCGCACTTCGAAGGAGACGATGGCGCCGCCCGACTTCTGCTGCGTCTTGGCCAGCGCGTGCTGCGGATGCGAGGCCAGCCCCGGGTAATAAACGCGCGCCACCTTGGGATGCGCTTCCAGCCAGGCGGCCAGCCTGGCGGCGTTGGCGGATTGCGCCTCGACGCGCAACTGCAGCGTCTCCAGCCCCTTGAGCAGGACCCAGGCGTTGAACGCCGACAGAGTCGGACCGGCGGTACGCAGATACTTGAAGACTTCCTCGGTCAGTTTCTTCGGGCCGCAGACGGCGCCGCCGAGCACCCGGCCCTGGCCGTCGATGTACTTGGTCGCCGAATGGACGACCAGATCGGCGCCCAGTGCCAGCGGTTTTTGCAGGATAGGCGTGCAGAAGCAGTTATCGACCGCGACCAGGATGCCGCGTTCGTGGGCGATCGCCGCCAGCGCCCGGATGTCGGCGATTTCGGTGAGCGGGTTGGACGGCGTTTCGAGGAAGAACAACCTGGTTTCCGGCCGGATCGCCGCCGCCCAGGCCGCCGGGTCGGTGGCCGGCACGAAGCTGGTGGTGATGCCGGTGCGCGCCAGGATGTTGGAGAACAACTGGACGGTGGCGCCGAACAGGCTGTTCGAGGCGACGATGTGGTCGCCCTGCTTGAGGTGGGCAAGCACCAGCGCCATGATCGCCGACATGCCGCTGGCGGTGGCGACGCAATCCTCGGCGCCTTCCAGGGCGGCGAGGCGTTCCTCGAACATGCTCACCGTCGGGTTGGAGAAACGGGCGTAGACGTTGCCCTCTTCCTCGCCGGAAAAGCGCCGGGCAGCCTGCGCTGCGCTCTCGAAGACGAAGCTGGAGGTCAGGTAGAGCGCCTCGGCGTGCTCACCGAACTGGCTGCGCTGCTGCCCAGCCCGGACGGCCAGGGTTTCCGGCTGGTAATTCGTCGCTTCGCTCATGCTCAGTCCTGTCCCTCGGCGAGACCCAGCACCAGTTGCTGCGAGGCCTTGCCGTCGCCGTCCTCGTCGTTCTTGCCAGCCTTGCCGCCGCGCTTGCCTTCGACCGCGTCGAGGTAATACTCGTCGATGTCACCGGTCACGTAGCAACCATCGAAACAGGAAGCGTCGAACACCGTCAGGTCCGGACGCAGTTTGGTCACCGATTGCTTGAGCGCTTCGATGTCCTGGTAAACCAGCGCGTCGGCGCCGATTTCGGCGGCGATCTGAGCGTCGGTGCGGCCAGTGGCGATCAGTTCGGCACGGGTCGGCATGTCGATGCCGTACACGTTCGGATAGCGCACCGGCGGCGCCGCCGACGCGAAGTAGACCTTGACCGCGCCAGCGGCGCGGGCCATCTCGACGATCTCGCGACTGGTCGTGCCGCGGACGATGGAGTCGTCGACCAAGAGCACCCGCTTGCCCTTGAATTCCTGGCCACAGGTATTGAGCTTCTGGCGCACCGATTTCCGCCGCATCGCCTGGCCGGGCATGATGAAGGTGCGGCCGACATAGCGGTTCTTGACGAAGCCTTCGCGGAACGGGATGCCCAGCGCCTGCGCCAGTTGCATCGCCGACGGGCGGCTGGAGTCGGGAATCGGGATGACGACGTCGATCTCGTCCACCGGAATCACTTTTTTAACCTTCTCGGCCAGCAGTTCGCCCATCGCCAGCCGCGCCTCATAGACCGAAACGCCGTCGATCACGGTATCCGGCCGGGCGAGATAGACGTATTCGAAGATGCACGGCGCGTACATCGGCTGCTGCGCGCACTGGCGGCTGTGCAAGTTGCGTTCGAGGTCGATGAAGACTGCCTCGCCCGGCTCGATGTCGCGCACCATCTGGAAGCCGAGGGTGTCGAGGGCAACCGATTCCGAGGAAATCAGGTACTCCATGCCGTCGGCGGTCTCGTTCTGGCCGTAGATCAGCGGCCGGATGCCGTGCGGGTCGCGGAAGGCGAGCAGGCCGTAGCCGGCGATCAGGGCGACCACCGCGTAGGCGCCACGGCAACGGCGATGGACGCCGGCCACCGCCTGGAAGATGCTGTCCACATCGAGCTCGTAACCATGCGCAGCCGACTGCAGTTCGTGGGCGAGCACGTTGAGCAGGACTTCAGAATCGGAATTGGTGTTGATGTGCCGGCGGTCGAGACGGAACATCTCGTCCTTCAGTTGCTCGGCGTTGGTCAGGTTGCCGTTGTGGCCGAGGACGATGCCGAACGGCGAATTGACGTAGAAGGGCTGCGCTTCAGCGAAGTTGTAGGCCGAGCCGGCGGTCGGGTAGCGGACGTGGCCGATGCCCCAGTTGCCCGGCAGGGCGCGCATGTTGCGGGTGCGGAAGACGTCGCGCACCAGCCCCGGGCCCTTGTGCAGATGGAAGGTGTTGCCCTCGGCCGTGGCGATGCCGGCAGCGTCCTGACCACGATGCTGAAGCACCATCAGGCCATCGTAAAGCAACTGGTTGACCGGCGTGGTTGCCATGACACCGAGAATCCCGCACATAGTTTGTTTCCTGATTAACTGAATCGAATACGTTTTGCCAGATCGAGCGGCAGCATCGGCTTGACCGCAAGAACGGCAGTTTCCAGCGGCGGCGCCAGCGTCGCCTCGCGCCACCAGGGTTGGCTGGGCGCGGCGGTCATGCCGCCAAGCGCCACCAGAAGCATGATGATCAACAGCCCGCGCGCCAGCCCGAAGAACATGCCGAGCAGGCGGTCGGAGACGGTCAGGCCGAGCGCCTTGATCGCCTTCTGCAGCAGCAGGCGGACGATGGCCATGACGACCAGGACGCCGACGAAGATCAGCACGCAGCCGATCAGGGTACGGACCGTCGCATCGGCAAGGTCGAGCGGCAGCAGCGCGCCGAGTTGGGCGCCGAAGCTGAAGGCAGCGAAGATGCCGAGCCCCCAGGCGAGCAGCGCGATCACTTCGCTGATCATGCCGCGCCACAGGCCGAAGACAAGCGACAGCCCGACGACGGTCAGCGCGATGTAGTCGAACATCGTCATGGCTTGGGCGCCACCACTCCGGAAACGCCAATCTTCTGCATCCTGGCCAGCGCCTTGTCGGCCGCCTCGCGGTTGGCGAAGGGACCGGCGCGCACGCGAATCTTCTTGCCCTGCGGCGAATCGAGCGGCTCGGTGTAGGTCTTGATGCCGAGTTCGCCGAGCTTCTTGCGCAGATTGACGACGTTGGCCTCGTTGGAGAAAGCGCCGATCAGAATCAGGTGCGCCCCGCCGGCGGCCGGCGTGCTGGCGGTCACCGGCTTGCCGGCGAGAATCGCCGCCGCCCGCCGGGCTTCGTCATCGGCCGCCGGCTTGGCGGCCTCGGCTTTCTTCTCGGCCGGCGGTTTGGCTGCCGACTCGGGTTTCTTTTCAGGGGTCGGCTTGGCCGGTTTTTCCGGCGCTTTCTCGGCGCTCTTCGCCGGCTTGCTTTCAGCCGGCTTGGCGGCCGGCTTTTCCGTTGCCGGCGCGTCAGTCGGTTTCTTCGGCTTGCCATCGGCACCGAGCACGGGTTGCGTGCGCACCGTCTCGACGACGCGCGCTGCCGGCGCCACATCGAGCGGACGAGCTTCGACGGAGGATTGCACCGGCGCCTCGGCCATCCGTGGCGCCGCTTCCACGGCCAGGGGCGCGGCGGCTTCGCCAGCGCTGCGCGCCGGCTCGCTTTCCTGCGGCACCGCCACCATCGCCGGATTGAACGGTTTCTCGTCCTGCCCCGGAATGCGGATTTCGACATCCTGCAGCGGTGGGCGCGGATCGTGGTCCATCAGCATCGGCAACACCAGGGCAACCACGGAGACGAAAAAGACCGCGCCGACCAGGCGGCGACGGGCGCGTTTCTTGAGTTGCAACTGAGCGTCGTTGTCTTCCATCAATCAGGCCTTCCTGTTTAGCGCTGAGAGCGCGCCGGCCACGGTATAGAACGATCCGAAGGCGAGGATTCTATCACTTTCGCCGGCCGCCTCCCGGGCCGCCTGCAGCGCGGCTGCCGGCGTTTCGTGACAGACGATGGCGCCGCCGAGTTCCCCGCCGCGGACGATTTCCGCCAGAGTCGCGGCGCTGGTGCCGCGCGGTCCGCCCAGCGTCGTCAGGTGCCAGACGTCGACCCGCCCCTTGAGCGGCGCCAGCGCGCCGGCGATGTCCTTGTCGGCGAGCATGCCGACAACGGCGTAGGTGCGGTCAAAAAAACCCATGCTGGAAATGTTGTCGGCCAACACGCGAATCGCCTGCGGATTGTGGCCGACGTCGAGGACGATCGCCGGTTTTCCCGGGATAACCTGGAAACGGCCGGCCAGTTCAGTTTCGATCAGGCCCGGGCGGATCGCCTGCATGGTCACCGGCAGCCGGTCGCCCAGCGCCTCCAGCGCGGCCAGCGCGACGCTGGCATTGAGCAATTGGGTCGGCCCACGCAGACCGGGATGGGCCAACGTGCGCTTGACCAGGCCGCCAGCGCCGCGACACCACCAGCGCCACTGCAGGCGATTCTCGCTAGCCTCGGCAGCCGGCCGTTCAAAGCCGAAGTCGCGGCCGAGC
This sequence comes from Azonexus caeni, assembly GCF_048146105.1. Lineage (NCBI taxonomy): Bacteria > Pseudomonadati > Pseudomonadota > Betaproteobacteria > Rhodocyclales > Azonexaceae > Azonexus > Azonexus caeni. Next base: position 31,051 of record NZ_JBKJAD010000009.1, on the reverse strand, counting down.
AAACGCAGGTCGGCGCCGATCGCCGCCGCATGGTCGAGCAGGGACTGCGGCGGCTGCGGGTCGGCGCACAGCGCCGGCTTGCCGGAACGGAAGATGCCGGCCTTCTCGAAACCGATCGATTCCCGGTCCGGCCCCAACCAGTCGGTGTGGTCGAGGGCAATGCCGGTGACGATGGCGACGTCCGGCTCGTAGATGTTCACGGCGTCGAGCCGGCCGCCCAAGCCGACTTCGAGGATCGCCGCTTCGACGCCGGCAGCGGCGAAGACTTCCCAGGCGGCGAGGGTGCCGAATTCGAAATAGGTCAGCGCGACGCCGCTCGCCAGGCGCGCCGCTTCGACCCGGGCGAAGGCGGCGCAGAGCGCGGCATCGTCGACCGGCTGGCCGTTGAGGCGGACACGCTCGTTGTAGGCGAGCAGGTGCGGCGAGGTATAGCAGCCGACCCGGTAGCCGGCGCGATCGATGATGTTGGCCAGGTAGGCGCAGGTCGATCCCTTGCCGTTGGTACCGCCGACGATGATCACCGGGCAGTGCTGGGCCTGCGCCAGGGCTTCCTTGACCCGACGCACGCGGTCGAGACCGAGCTCGATGCCGGCCTGGCCTTTCGGATGCAGCCCTTCGAGGTGAGCCAGCCAGTCGGCGAGCGTCTTCAAGCGGCAGCCGGCTGCTTGAGCAGCAGCGACAGGGTGGCGGCGACCTTGTCGCGCAGTTCGCGACGGTCGACGATGAGGTCGATGGCGCCCTTTTCGAGCAGGAATTCGGCGCGCTGGAAGCCTTCCGGCAGTTTCTCGCGCACCGTCTGTTCGATGACGCGCGGCCCGGCGAAGCCGATCAGCGCATTGGGCTCGGCGATGACCACATCGCCGACGAAGGCGAAGGACGCCGAAACGCCGCCCATGGTCGGATCGGTGAGGATGGAAATGAAGGGCTGGCCGATCTGCGACAGCCGGGTCAGCGCCGCCGTCGTCTTGGCCATCTGCATCAGCGAAAAGAGGCCTTCCTGCATGCGCGCCCCGCCGGAAGCGGCGACGCAGATGAAAGGCGTCTTCTGCTCGATCGCCGCATTGACGCCGCGCACGAAGCGCTCGCCGAGCACCGACCCCATCGAACCGCCCATGAAGTCGAACTCGAAAGCGGCGGCAACCACCGGCAGGTTCTTGATCGCGCCCTGCATGACCACCAGCGAGTCGCTCTCGCCGGTGTCGCGGTTGGCTTCCATCAGGCGCTCCGGATACTTCTTGGAGTCCTTGAACTTCAGGGTATCGACCGGCAGCACTTCGAGGCCGATCTCGAAGCGGCCTTCCGGATCGAGCAGCAGGTCGAGGCGCTGACGGGCGTTGATGCGGTTGTGGTGGCCGCACTTGGGACAGACGTTGAGGTTCTTCTCCAGATCGGTCGCGTAGAGCACCGCCTCGCAGGCCGGGCACTTGCTCCACAGGCCTTCCGGCAGGTTGCTGCGGCGCTGCCCCTGCTCGCGCTTGATTTTCGGGGGAAGGAGTTTGTCCAGCCAGCTCATGCTTTCACCTCGTCAACACCGCGACGGATGTCCGCCACCAGCGCCTTGACCCTGGCGCAGGCGGTTTCCGCGGTCGATTGCTCGATTTCTTCGATAATCCGGCTGCCGACGACGACGGCATCGGCAAAGGCGGCGATGCGCGCGGCAGTGGCCGCGTCGCGGATGCCGAAGCCGACACCGACCGGCAGACCGGTCTGTTCGCGGATCAGCGGCAGCTTCTGCGCCACCGCGTCCACATTGAGCGCGCCGGAACCGGTCACCCCGGCCAGCGACACGTAATAGACATAACCGCTGGCGATCTTCGCCGTGTGGGCGATGCGCTCGGCGCTGGAAGTCGGCGCGATGAGGAAGATCGGATCCATGCCGTTGGCCTTCATCGCGGCGCCAAAACGCTCGGCTTCCTCGGGCGGGTAATCGACCACCAGCACGCCATCGACGCCCGATTGCGCGGCCTTCTCGGCGAACGTCTCCAGCCCCATCGCTTCGATCGGGTTGGCGTAGCCCATCAGCACCACCGGCGTCTTATCGTCCTCGGTACGGAAGCGGGTCACCAGTTGCAGCACCTTGCGCAGGCTCATGCCCTTCGCCAGCGCCCGCTCGGAGGCGCGCTGGATGGTCGGACCGTCGGCCATCGGGTCGGAGAAGGGAACCCCCAGCTCGATGATGTCGGCGCCGGCTTCGACCAGCGCGTGCATCAGCGGCACGGTCAGGTCGGCGTCGGGATCGCCGGCGGTGATGAAGGGAATCAGCGCCTTGCGGCCCTCGCCATTGAGGCGTGCAAAAGTTTGTTGGATGCGCGACATCAGAATACGATTCCCGACTTTTCGGCCACGGTGTGCATGTCCTTGTCACCCCGGCCGGAGAGGTTGACCAGCAGAATCTTGTCCTTGGCGAGCGTCGGCGCCAGCTTCATCGCGTAGGCGATGGCGTGGCTCGACTCCAGCGCCGGGATGATGCCCTCCAGGCGGCACAGATCGTGGAAGGCCTTGAGCGCCTCGTCGTCCTTGATCGGCTGGTATTCGGCGCGGCCGATGTCCTTCAGCCAGGCGTGTTCCGGGCCGACGCCGGGATAGTCGAGGCCGGCCGAGACCGAGTGCGTCTCGATGATCTGACCGTCCTCGTTCTGCAGCAGGTAGGTGCGGTTGCCGTGCAGCACGCCGGGCACGCCGGCGGTCAGCGAGGCCGCGTGCAGGCCGGTCTCGATGCCGGAACCGGCGGCTTCGACACCGATAAGGCGGACATCCGGCACATCGATGTAAGGATAGAAAATACCCATCGCGTTGGAACCGCCGCCGACCGCAGCGATCACTGCATCCGGCTGGCGCCCGGCCATTTCCGGCATCTGTTCGAGGCATTCCTCGCCGATGATCTTCTGGAAGTCGCGCACCAGCATCGGGTAGGGGTGCGGACCGGCAACGGTGCCGATGATGTAGAAGGTGTTGTGGATGTTGGTGACCCAGTCGCGCATCGCTTCGTTGAGCGCGTCCTTCAGCGTCTTCGAGCCGGACTCGACGGGTACCACGGTGGCGCCGAGCAGCTTCATGCGATAGACGTTGGCCGCCTGGCGACGCACGTCCTCGCTGCCCATGTACACCACACACTCGAAGCCGTAGCGGGCGGCGACCGTAGCCGTCGCCACGCCATGCTGGCCGGCGCCGGTTTCGGCGATGACGCGCGGCTTGCCCATGCGCTTGGCGAGCAGGGCCTGGCCGATGCAGTTGTTCACCTTGTGCGCGCCGGTGTGGTTGAGGTCCTCGCGCTTGAGGTAGATCTGGGCGCCGCCGCAGACCTCGGAGAGGCGCTTGGCGTGGTAGATCGGCGACGGACGGCCGACGAAATGCTTGAGTTCGTAATCGTACTCGGCGCGGAAGGCCGGGTCGGCCTGGGCGGCGGCGTAGGCGGCCTTCAGCTCGTCAAGGGCGCCAAACAACGTTTCGGCGACGAAGACGCCACCATAGGGACCGAAATGGCCGCTGGCGTCGGGAAAACTGTAATGCGATTGGGACATGGCGAAACTCCTGGAAAATGGGTGAACGGAAAAAGGCAAACCGCCCGTTTCAGGGATGGTTCGCCTGATGACGCCGCCAACAGTTCCGGGTGATCCCACCCGCCGATTTCCGCATCTTCTTTCCTAAATTGAGCCCACCGCCGCCTCGGCCGCCCGCACGGCGGCGACGAACGCGGCGATCTTGTCGTGATCCTTGATGCCCTTGCCCGCTTCGACACCCGACGAAACATCGACCGCCACCGGCCGCACCCGGCGGATGGCGTCGCCGACGTTGCCGGCATGCAGCCCGCCCGACAACACCAGATACCCCGGCAAGTCCGGCGGAATCAGCATCCAGTCGAAGACGTGACCGCCGCCGCCGTAGCCTTCGACGAAAGCGTCGAGCAACAAACCGCGCGCATTGGAATACGAGCGCGCGAATTCTACCAGATCAAGCCCCGGCCTCACGCGCGCCGCTCGCAGCCAGGGTCTGGCGAAGCTGCGACAGAATTCCGGCGTCTCGTCGCCGTGAAATTGCAGCAGGTTGAGCGGTACCGTCGCGCTGGTCGTCGCGACATCGTCCGCCGTGGCGTTGACGAAAAGGCCGACGACGTCGACGAAGGGCGGCACCCGGCATGCCAGTTCGGCGGCGCGTTCCGGCGTCACATAACGCGGGCTGGGCGGGTAGAAAACGAAGCCGATGGCGTCGGCACCGGCGGCGACGGCGGCATCGACATCAGCTTCGCGGGTCAGGCCGCAGATCTTGATGCGGGTTTTCATGTCAGCATTCCATCGAGAAAATCATCGGCCGGCTCGGGCAGGCCCCAGTGCGGCTCGTAAACCGGCCCGCGAAAGTAAAGCCCATCGGGCGAAAAGGTCGGCGCCGCCAGCTTGCGGTCGCGCATCTGCAACAGTTCGTCGACCCAGCCGGGCGACTGGGCGCCCTTGCCGATATGGACCAGACTGCCGACCAGGTTGCGCACCATGTGATGCAGGAAGGCACTGGCCGCGAAATCGAAGACGAACATCGCCCCGCACTGGCGTACCGAGGCTGCCGTCATCAGCTTGACCGGCGATTTGGCCTGGCACTGCGCCGCCCGGAAGGCCGAGAAATCGTGTTCGCCGGGCAAGCGGGCGCAAGCGTCCTGCATCGCCGCCAGGTCGAGCGGCAGGTGGAACCAGCCGACCCGTCCCTGCCAGAGCCCCGGCCGCTGCGGCCGGTTGAGCAGCAGGTAGCGGTAGCGTCGGCCATGCGCACTGAAGCGGGCATGGAATTCATCGCTCACCGGCTGCGCCCAGCGCACCGCGACGCCGTCCGGCAGATGCGTGTTGACGCCGCGCACCCAGGCCGTGAGCGGCCGCTCGACCGGCGCGTCGAAATGCACCACCTGCTGGATGGCATGGACGCCGGCATCGGTACGACCGGCGCACAAAGTCGCCACCGGCTGCCCGGCGATTCTCGCCAGCGCCGCCTCCAGCGCGTCCTGGACGGTGCGGCCGCCGGCCTGGCTCTGCCAGCCGCGGAAGGGCGAGCCGAAATACTCGACGCCGAGCGCCAGCCTCATGACAGCGCCACGCCCAGCAACAGGAGGAGGGCCAGTAGCACGGGCCAGGCATCGCGCGCCCGCCAGGCCGGGTATTCCAGACGGACGACGGCGCTGCCCGCGGCGAAATCCGGTGTCGTATGCAGCAGGCGGCGCCAGGCGCCTTTTTCCGGCGGCTCCTGCAGGCGCTCGAGCACCAGCGCCAAGCGTACCAGCAGACGCTCGCTGTCCAGCCCGCAAGCCCGCGCCGGCGCCAGGGCCCCCCACAAACCGGCGAGCATGCCGTCGCGCCCGAGGCGGACGAGCAGCCAGGACAGGCAGCCGAGGACGACGAGCAGGCGTACCGCGTGCAGGCTGGCTTCGGCGATGCCTTCGTAGGTCGGCGCCCAGACCAGGTCGGCGTAGGCTTCCCCAGGCGTGTTGTAGGCCAGGATCAGCCACAGCGTCAGCAACAGCCAGCGCGCCCGATAGACGAAGCCGAGCCAGACGCGCAGCACGCCCGGCAGCACGCCGAGCAGGACGGCGAATGCCGCCAGCGGCGGATAAGCCAGGTATTGCACGGCGATCACGGCGGACGACCAGAGGATCAGGGCGGCAGTGGGATGCAAAACAGCTCCATCAAAAACAGACGGCCCCAGCGGGGCCGTCTGCCAAGTGCGGGAGAGTAATTTTACCCGCCAATGCGGCCGAGGATTTCCTGCGCCTGAGCCACCAGGTCGGCAGAGCCTTCGCCGAGAACTTCCTGAAGCAATTCGCGGGCCCCCTCGAGGTCGCCCATTTCCTCGTAGGCTTTGGCCAGATCAAGCTTGGTGTTGACCTCTTCCCAGCGGGCGTCCCTTTCCGGCTCGGCCGCGGCGTCCGGAGCAGGCGCTGGAGGCGGCACGGAAAGATCAAGATTGATCGCGTCCATGTCGAATTCCGAATTCATCATCGGCTGACCGAGGAAGACGGAATCGCTGAGCTTGACGTCGAAATCCATGTCGCCGGCGGTGCCGTTCGGATTGACCACGGTGCTGGTCAGACCCGGATGGTCGATCTCTCCCAGCCCGGTGTCAGCCAACGCGTCGCTGACCGGTTCAAGTTTGTCGGCAACGCTCGGCGCCGCGGCCGGTTCCGAAGCCCGCAGCGCGTCAAAGGAGAAATCACTGGCCGACATCTGACCCAGGCCGGTACCGGAAACAACCAGCGTACCTTCGGGCGAAAAGTCGGGGGCAGCGGCTTCTTCCATCGGAGCAGCGATATCGAAATCGGCACTGTCCGGCAGATCGATGCTATCGAAATCGACAACCAAGTCTTCCGTGTCAGCGGCTTCTCCGGCGTGGGCTGGGGTTTCCGCAGCCGCGGCCTCATCGGCAACCAGACCGCTGAGGTCGAAATCGAGCGCATCGGCAACGTTCTCGCCAGTCACCACGGTATCGACATAAGGCTCAACGGCCGGAGCCGGAACATCCTCCTCCGGCGGCGTCACGGCTTCCGTCGAAGTATCGCCCAGATCGAAATCCAGACTCATCCCGCCATCATCTTCCGGCATCGCCGGCTCAGCAACCAAGGACTCGACCATCGGCACCACGGCGGGTTCGGAAACCGGCACGGCGCTGACTGCCGGCGCCGCTTCCTCGACCTCGATGGCCGGCACCACGACCTCGGCGACAGCAGGCTGCGCGGCCGCGGCCGCAGCTGCGGCAACAGCCGCCGAAGAGGCTACCAGCGTCGCATCCGGATCAAACCCCTTTTCCTTTGCCGCTCCGCCGTACAAGGGGTTGCCCGGGTCGATACCGGCGCCGAGCGCGGCAACCTTTTCCCATTCCGGCCCCTGGCCGCTGGTCAGTGCGTAAAGCTCGCTGGCCAGGGTCTCGAATTGCTTGAGGCTGCGCCGACCGGCATAAATCTCGAGTAGCTTGACGTGAATCGCCAGACGATTGGGATCCTTCTGCATCGCTTCGAGCAGGATTTCCTCAGCCTGCGCATCGCGACCATAGGCCATGTAGACATCGGCTTCGGCAACCGGATCGACCTCGTCGGTATCAATGGTCCCCGGTCCCGCCTGGCTGAAATCACCGGTATGCGGCGGCGTGCTGCCGGTATCGATGCTCTGTCCGCCAGTCACCCCGAATACCGAATTGGGACCGAGACTGGATGGAGCCGGCACGGCGGTCACCTGAGTGACCGGCCCGGCGGCGCTCTTGCGCCGACGGCTGTACAACCAGCCGGCACCGAGCAAGGCGAGAACGGCGGCGCCACCGAGCAGGGGCATCGCGCCTTCCAGTTCGCTGGGCTCCTCGGGCGGTTCCGGCGGAGGAGCAACCGGCTTCGGCGGCGCCGGCGGTGGCGTCACCTGCGCCGGCGGCTCGGCTGGCTTCTCCTCGACGGGCGCCGGAGCGTTGGCGTCGATGACTCGCGCACCACCTTCGCTGGCAAGCGGCGGGGTCGGCGCAGCGGCGGGTTCAGCAACCGGCGGTGTCGGTTCGGGTTTGGTCGCCGCCGCTTCCGGTTTGGCGGCCGGCGCCGGAGCCGGCGCCGCAACCGCGGCAGGTTTTTCCAGTTCGGCCAGACGCTGGTTCTTCAGTTCGAGGAGCTTCTGCAGCTCGCCGATATTGCGCTCCAGTTGCGCCAAGCGTGTCTGAGACTCCTGCATCGCCTTTTCCGAGGCGACGCGATCAATCACCGAGGCCGAGGGCGCGTCTGCCCGGGAGACTTTGACCTGATCCCGCGTCGCATCGACAACCGGCGCCTTTTCCTCGATCTTGGGCGTGATCTTGCCGCCGCTGCTTTGCCCGGCAGGCGCTTCCGCTTTGGTGGCCGGCGCTGCGACGGCTGCCGCAGCCAACTTGCGCCGATAGGCAGCAAAATCGCCGGCGGAGACGTACACCGCCCGCGCTTCCTTCTGCGAGACCGCAGCAACCACGCTCTCCTCGGGCACATTGAGGATGACGCCCGACTTCAGGCGATTGATGTCCTTGCCAATGAAGGCGTCGCTGTTGCCGCGATAGAGGCCGACCAGCATCTGCTCGAGCGATACCGATGCGTAACGGCGTTCACGGGCGATCTTGACCAGCGTATCGCCCTTGGCGACGAGATGGGTCTTGTCATCGCCAGTCTTGGTCGCACTGCCTTCTGCGGGTTTCTCTTCGACCTTGGGCTTGGCTGGCGCCGCCGGCTTCGGCGCGGCTGCCGCTCCACCACGGACGGTCTCCACCACCTTGGCATCAACCGTGTTGCGCTGCCCCTGCTGCGCCGCGAATTCCGGCGGGTCGAGCAGGAAAGTATATTCACGGACCAGACGTCCAGCCGGCCAGTTCAGCTCGACCAGAAAGTCGAGGAAGGGTTCGTTGACCGGGTGGACCGAAGTCAGGCGCAACACGGTCTTGCCGTTACGCCGTTTTTCCACTTTGAACTGCAGGTCGCTCAGGGCTGAAGCAAAGTCGACGCCGGCCTGCTTGAACACTTCGGGAGGCGCCAGGCGCGCCGTCATCCCAGACAGTTCTTCGCTGCTCGCGGCGATTTCCACCTCGGCCTTCAGCGGTTGCCCCAGACTGGAAAAGACCGTCAGCTTCCCGAGTCCGGCGGCTTCGGCAAGCGAGGTCGCGAGCGACAATGACGAAGCGACGGCCAAAGCCAGCGCACATTTCTTGAATTTGACAGAATTATTCTCGATCACGACCATGCCCTGAGCGTATGACTTGGGAGAATCAAATTAACATCATGGACTTAGCATTGCAAGCTAAACCCGCTTCTGAGTTACGGACTTTTTGCGTATAGCCAACAAATAAAAAAACGGGGCAAAAGCCCCGTTTTTTGGCAATTCATGCCATATCAGGCGTCGAGCAGGATGCGCAGCATGCGGCGCAGCGGCTCGGCGGCACCCCACAGCAACTGGTCGCCGCAGGTGAAGGCGGCCAGGTATTCCGGGCCCATCGCCATCTTGTGCAGACGGCCGACCGGCACCGTCAGCGTGCCAGTCACGGCAGCCGGCGTCAGTTCGCGCTCGGAAATCTCGCGATCATTCGGCACGACCTTGGCCCACGGATTGGCCTTGGCCAGCATGTCGCTGATTTCGTCGAGCGGCACGTCCTTCTTCAGCTTGATGGTCAGCGCCTGACTATGGCAGCGCATCGCGCCGATGCGCACGCACAGGCCGTCGATGGGAATCGAACCGGCCGTACGGAAAGCCGGCTTGCCGAGAATCTTGTTGCACTCGGCGCCACCCTTCCACTCTTCCTTCGACTGGCCGTTCTCGTAGGGTACGTCGATCCACGGGATCAACGAACCGGCGAGCGGCGTGTTGCGGAAGTTCTTCTTCGGGAAGCTGTCGGAACGAATGGTCTCGGCAACCTTGCGGTCGATGTCGAGAATGGCGGAAGCCGGATCGGCCAGCAGATCCTTGACCGAGTCATGGATGGTGCCCATCTGCGCGATCAGCTCGCGCATGTTCTGCGCGCCAGCGCCGGAAGCAGCCTGATAGGTCATCGAGGTCGCCCATTCGATCAGGTCGTTCTGGAACAGCCCGCCAAGGCCCATCAGCATCAGCGACACCGTGCAGTTGCCACCGATCCAGTTCTTGCCACCCTTGGCCAGCGCGTCCTTGATCACGTTCATATTGACCGGATCGAGCACGATCACCGCATCGTCGGCCATGCGCAGCGACGAGGCAGCATCGATCCAGTGACCGTTCCAGCCGGCAGCGCGCAGCTTGGGGAAGATTTCCTTGGTGTAGTCGCCGCCCTGGCAGGTGATGATGATTTCGCAGGCCTTCAGCGCATCGATGTTCGAAGCGTCCTGCAGCGGCAGCGAGGCTTCCTTGCCGCCGAACATCGGTGCCTTGCCGCCAGCGGCGGAGGTCGAGAAATAAACCGGATCGATGAAGGCGAAATCGCCCTCCTCGACCATGCGCTGCATCAGCACGGAACCAACCATGCCACGCCAACCGACCAGACCAAGCTTCTTCATTTCATCAATCTCCGAATCAAACCCTTGTACAACGCGCCAGCGCGCGTTTGGTATTACGCCAGCGCGGCAAGAACCGCGTCACCCATTTCCCGGGTGCCGACTTTGGTCGTTCCACGCTCGTAGATGTCACCGGTACGGAAGCCCTGAGCGAGCACCGTCTTCACCGCGTTCTCGACGCGCAGCGCCTGCTCTTCGAGGCCGAAGGTGTAGCGCAGCAGCATCGCCGCCGACAGGATGGTAGCCAGCGGATTGGCCACGCCCTTGCCGGCGATGTCCGGTGCCGAGCCGTGCGACGGCTCGTACAGCCCCTTGTTCCTGTCGTCGAGCGAGGCCGACGGCAGCATGCCGATCGAGCCGGTGAGCATCGAAGCTTCATCGGACAGGATGTCGCCGAACATGTTGCCGGTGACCATCACGTCGAACTGCTTGGGCGCCTTCACCAGTTGCATGGCGGCGTTATCGACCAGCATGTGGCTGAGTTCGACGTCCGGGTAGTCCTTGCTCACTTCGATCATCACGTCGCGCCAGAGTTGCGTGCATTCGAGGACGTTCATCTTGTCCACCGAGCACAGGCGCTTGTTACGCTTCTGCGCCGCCTGGAAGGCAACGTGGCCGATGCGGCGAATTTCCGACTCGCTATAGACCATGGTGTTGAAGCCGACGCGCTCGCCGTTCTCCTCGCGCACGCCGCGCGGCTGACCGAAGTAGATGTCGCCGGTCAGTTCGCGGACGATCAGGATGTCGAGCCCGGCGACGACTTCCGCTTTCAGCGTCGAAGCGTTGGCCAGTTCCGGGTAGAGGATCGCCGGACGCAGGTTGGCGAACAGGTTGAGATCCTTGCGGATGCCGAGCAGGCCGCGCTCCGGGCGCTTCTCGCGGGGCAAACTGTCCCACTGCGGACCGCCGACGGCGCCGAGCAGGATGGCATCGGCTTCGCGCGCCAGTTTCTGCGTCGCCTCCGGATAGGGATTGCCCGTGGCGTCGACGGCACAGCCGCCGAGCAGCGCTTCTTCCATCTCGAACTTGAGGTCGAGCGCCTTGAGCACGCGCACCGCTTCGGCGGTGATTTCCGGACCGATGCCGTCACCCGGCAGCACACAAATCTTCATGTTGTCTCCTTATTGGGCGAACAGCCAGGGCTGCTCGACGCGGCGCTTCTCTTCGAAGGCCTTGATCTTGTCGGCGTGACGCAGGGTCAGGCCGATGTCGTCCCAGCCGTTGAGCAGGCATTCCTTGCGGAAGGCGTCGACCTGGAAGGGAATGGCGTGACCGTCGGGGCGTACCACCGCCTGCGCCGGCAGGTCTACGGTCAGCTTGTAGCCCGGCGTCGCCTCGACCTGCTGGAACAGCGCCTCGATTTCGGCAGCCGGCAGGACGATCGGCAGGATGCCGTTCTTGAAGCAGTTGTTGAAGAAGATGTCGGCGAAGCTCTCGGCGATGATCGCCTTGAAACCGTAATCGAGCAGGGCCCACGGCGCGTGCTCGCGCGAGCTGCCGCAGCCGAAGTTGGCACGGGTCAGCAACACTTCGGCACCCTGGTAGCGCGGCTGGTTGAGCACGAAGTTGGGGTTCTTCGGGCGCTGCGAATTATCCTGGCCGGGCTGGCCGACATCCATGTAGCGCCACTCGTCGAAGGCGTTCGGGCCGAAACCGGAACGCTTGATCGACTTCAGGAACTGCTTCGGGATGATCGCGTCGGTATCGACGTTGCTGCGGTCGAGCGGCGCCACCAGCCCGTCGAGGCGTACGAACTTGTCCATGAACCTGCCTTACTTGGTCGAACGCTGGATGGCTTCGCCACCCTTCTCAATATCCTTGCCGATTCCCTGGACGGTGTTGCAGCCCATTGCGGAAACCAGACCAGCCACGACCAACAGCAGAACAAACGCTTTCTTCATCATCGGTTCCTTTCAGAGAATATCGCGGACGTCAGCAAAACGGCCGGCCACCGCGGCAGCGGCAGCCATCGCCGGGCTGACCAGGTGAGTACGACCGCCAGGACCCTGGCGGCCTTCGAAGTTACGGTTCGAGGTCGAGGCGCAACGCTCGCCCGGTTCCAGACGGTCGGCGTTCATCGCCAGACACATCGAGCAGCCCGGCTCGCGCCATTCGAAACCGGCGGCGATGAAGACCTTGTCCAGGCCTTCCGCCTCGGCCTGGCGCTTGACCAGGCCGGAACCCGGCACGGCCAGTGCCAGCTTAATGTTGGACGCGATATGGCGGCCCTTCAGCACGGCTGCCGCCTGGCGCAGATCCTCGATGCGGGAATTGGTGCAGGAACCGATGAACACCTTGTCGACGGAAATGGACTTGAGCGGAACGTTGGGATTGAGACCCATGTATTGCAGCGCGCGTTCCATCCCCTCGCGCTTGACCGGATCGGCTTCCTTCGCCGGATCGGGCACGACGGCGTCGATGCCGACCACCATTTCCGGCGACGTGCCCCAGGTCACCTGCGGCCGGATTTCTTCGGCCTTGAGGGTGATCACGCGGTCGAAGCGGGCGCCCGGATCGGAATGCAGGGTGCGCCAGTAGGCAACGGCCTTGTCCCAGGTTTCGCCACGCGGCGAGAACGGACGGCCCTTCAGATAATTGATCGTGGTGTCGTCGACGGCGACGAAACCCATCCGGGCGCCGCCTTCGATCGCCATGTTGCACAGCGTCATGCGCCCTTCCATCGACAGGCTGCGGATCGCGCTGCCGCCGAATTCGACGGCATAGCCGGTACCGCCGGCGGTACCGATGGCGCCGATGATGGCCAGCGCCACGTCCTTGGCGGTGACGCCCTTGCCCAGGCGCCCCTCGACGGCGATCAGCATGGTCTTCGACTTCTTCTGCACCAGGCACTGCGTCGCCAGCACATGCTCGACCTCGGAGGTACCGATGCCGTGCGCCAGACAGGCGAAGGCGCCATGCGTCGAGGTGTGCGAATCGCCGCAGACGACGGTCATGCCCGGCAGCGTGGCGCCGTTTTCCGGGCCGACGACGTGCAGGATGCCCATCCGCGGATCCTTGAACGGGAAATAGGCGAGCGCGCCGACTTCGCGGATGTTGGCGTCGAGCGTCTCGACCTGCAGGCGGGAGATCGGATCCTTGATCCCCTCTTCCCAGTGGTCGGTCGGCGTGTTGTGATCCGGCGTCGACACGATGGAAGAAACGCGCCACGGCTTGCGTCCGGCCAGCTTCAGGCCCTCGAAGGCCTGCGGACTGGTGACTTCGTGGACCAGGTGACGATCGATATAGAGGAGGGCCGTTCCATCCGCTTCCTGATGGACGACGTGATTCTCCCAGAGCTTGTCGTAAAGGGTCTTCGACATGGAACCTGAAGTTGTGCGGTAAAGCCTTGGATTATTGCACAGGATCGGCGGTTTTTTCCCGCCCGCCCCCGACGGCGGCTGCATCGGCGGCGACCCAGCGATAAATCAATAGCCAGCCAGCCAGCGCGAAAGCCGCGCCAAGCGAAAAACTCCAGCCGGCGCCCCAGTCGTCCCAGGTACGTCCGCTGATCAACGCACCGACCAAACCGCCAGCACCAAAGGAGAGGCTGGAGTACAAGGCCTGGCCGCGCCCCTGCGACTTGCCGGGAAACCACTGCGTGATGGCGGCGATCGCCGCCGCGTGGTAAGCGCCGAAAGTCAGCCCGTGCAGCAACTGGGCGAAGATCATCGCCGCCGCCGATTCAACTGCCCAGCCCATGATCAGGAAGCGCAGGACGGCCGCCGCGAAACTGACGAGCAGGATGTCGCGCAACGAAAAGCGCCGGGTCAGCCGTGGCATCAGCAGGAAGACGCCGATCTCGGCGAGCACGCCGAGCGACCACAGGAGGCCGACCGCGGTCTTGGCGTAGCCGTGACCGCTGAGGTGGATCGAGTAGAAGACGTAGAAAGCGCCGTGCGCCGCCGACATCGCGAAACAGGCGCCAAGCAGCGCCAGCACCTTGGACTGACGCAGGATGCGAGTAATCGGCGGCGACTCGACCGCTACCGGATGCACCGGCGCTTCCGGCAGGATCAGCGCAAAACCGAGGATACCGGCGAGGATCAGCGTACACACCCAGAGCACGCCGACCGGCGCCACGGCATCGAGCAAGGCACCAGTACTCATCACGGCAACGATGAAACCGATCGACCCCCACAGGCGGATGCGGCCGTAGCGCCCGCGTTCTTCGCGCAGGTGATCGAAAGTCAGCATCTCGACCAGCGGCAGCGCGCCGCTCCAGAAGAAGGCGAGGATCGCCATCGCCAGCAGCATGCCGGGCAGACCATCGAGCCAGAAGAAAGCGGAGAACCCCACCAGACCAACCAGACCGGCGAGGCGGATGATCAGCATGCGGTGACCGAAGCGGTCGGCCACCCAGCCCCAGAGGTTGGGACCGAACAGGCGCATCAACTGCATCTGCGACATCAGCAGGCCGATGTCCCAGGCGGAAAATCCGCGCGCCTGCAGGTAGAGCCCGAAGTACGGGGAAAACGCGCCGATGAAGGCGAAGTAGAAGAAATAGTAGCCCGCCAGGGGCCAGCGGCGTGCAAGCTGCATCCGGCCTCCGGATCAGCGCCGGTGGCGGGCGGCTGCCGCCTTATTTCGCCGACTGCTGGCCGGCACGGTAGGCGAGCATCAGGTGGTAAAGCTCGTCCTTCAGCTTGACCCGCTGCTTCTTCATGTCCTCGAAGGTGAAATCGGCGACCGGCATGTCGTGCTCTTCCAGATCCTCGACCCTGCCGGTCAGGCGGTTATAGCTGTCGTGGAGCCGGGAAAAATGCGCGTTGCCGGCCTTGAGGGCGGCAATCGCATCGGCGAATTCGGGAAATTCCTGCTGAAGATCGTGGTGCTCAACCTGCATGATGCTCTCCTCAAGACGCGGCGCCCGCCCCCGGCGGGCATTCGAAAAATCTCAGGCGATGCGGCCCGGCAGGCGCGGCGTCGCGCAAACGACGTCGCCGCACTGCGCCCGGTGGCGCAAGGCATGGTCGATCAGCACCAGGGCCAGCATCGCCTCGGCGATCGGCGTCGCCCGGATGCCGACACATGGGTCGTGCCGCCCCTGCGTTGCCACCTCGACCGCCTTGCCGTCGACGTCAACCGAACGGCGCGCCTGGGCAATCGACGAAGTCGGCTTGATCGCCATGTTCACGACGATCTGCTGGCCGGTCGAAATGCCGCCGAGAATGCCGCCGGCGTGGTTGCTGGCAAAGCCCTCGGGCGTCATCTCGTCGCCGTGCTCGCTGCCCTTCTGGGCGACCGAAGCGAAACCGTCGCCGACCTCAACCCCCTTGACCGCGTTGATCCCCATCATCGCGTAGGCGATCTCGGCATCCAGGCGGTCGAACACCGGCTCGCCCCAGCCCGGCGGCACGCCGTCGGCGGTGACCGTGATCTGCGCGCCGACCGAATCGAGCGACTTGCGCAACTCGTCCATGTAGCTTTCCAGCGTCGGCACGATTGCCGCGTTGGGTGCGAAGAAGGCATTGCCGTCAATCTCGTCGGCGCTGACGAAGGGAATCCCGATCGGCCCGAGGGCGCTCATCCAGCCGCGGATGCTGACGCCGTAGCGCTCCTTCAGCCACTTGCGGGCGATCGCCCCGGCGGCGACGCGAACCGCCGTCTCGCGCGCTGACGAACGGCCGCCGCCGCGGTAATCGCGAAAACCGTACTTCTGGGTATACGTATAGTCGGCGTGACCGGGACGGAAGGTCGTCGCGATGTTGCCGTAATCCTTGCTGCGCTGGTCCTGGTTACGGATCAGCAGGGCGATCGGCGTGCCGGTGGTCTTGCCTTCGAAGACCCCGGACAGGATCTCGACGCTGTCCGGCTCGCGCCGCTGGGTCACATGGCGCGACGTCCCCGGCTTACGCCGGTCGAGCTCGGCCTGGATGTCGGCTTCGCACAAGGCCAGCCCGGGCGGGCAACCATCGACGACACAGCCGATCGCCGCGCCGTGCGACTCGCCGAACGAAGTCACCGTGAAAAGGGTACCGAAAGTGTTGCCGGACATGAGATCACACCTGTTTGGGGAGGGCGGATTCTAGCACGCGCCCCCAGCCGCTCCGCCGCTCAGGAACGCGCCTCTTCCGGCCAGTTCTTGATGTAGTTCTTGAGCAGCGTGTTCTCCAGCGTCTGCTCTTCTAGCACCGCCTTGGCGACGTCGAGGAAGGAAATGACGCCGAGCAGTTGCCCCTGTTCGAGCACCGGCAGATAGCGCGAGTGCTTTTCGATCATCAGGCGGCGCAGCGAATTGGCTTCCATGTCGGGAAAGGCCGTCACCGGATCGGCGACCATGAAGTCGCTCACCTGCAGTTCAGGGTTGCCCGCCTGCATCGCCTTGATCACTTCACGGAAGGTGACGATACCGACCATCCGCCCCTCGTCCATCACCACCAGCGACCCGACGTCGAGTTCGGCCATGGCATCGATCACCGCCGGCAGCTTCTGCCCCGGCGTCGTGGTGTAGAGGGCGCCGCCCTTCACCCGCAGTATTTCCCTGACCAGCATGTTTTCTCCTAGGCGCCGCCCAGCGGCTGTTGCAACGATCTTAGATCAGGCCGAACGATTCGCAAAGTGGCCTCGCCAGGCGCTTTCCAGCCCTCAGCGCGGGAACCGGAAATTCATGCCATACGAAAGCGAAAAACTATCAGAGCATTTAACAAAATTTATGGCTTTGCCACTTGCCGAACGTCATAGTTAGCTATACACTTTGACATATGACCTAAGTAATACCCCAGCAGGACAGGTCAATATGATTATTTTTATCGCATTAGGAGAGAATCCATGACTTCCGTCAAAACCATCGAAAAAATCGACGCCCGTGAAATCCGCCGCAAGCTCGGCCTCAACCAGCAGCAATTCTGGTCTGCCCTGGGCGTCACCCAGAGCGGTGGCTCGCGCTACGAGAGCGGCCGCAACATGCCGCGTCCGGTGCGCGAACTGCTGCGCCTGGTCCATGTCGAACAGATCGACATCCGCAATATCAAGCGCGACGACTGGGAAGTGGTCGAATATCTGAAGGCACAGGAACCGGAACTGTTCAAGTCGCTGAAGAAGTCGGCCCGCAGCCACGCCAAGAAAGCCGCCTGATTCCCCCGCCCGACGGGCGGAAATCAACAACGGGGCTCAGGGTGAGACGATCACCCGGAGCCCCGTTTCTTTTTCTATGCTGGCCGCCACCTCGCGCAACGCAGCTTCCGGCAGCGCAGCGAGGCGTGGCGCCGCTGGCTGCTGCGACGGACGCGCCAGACCGTAGAGATGGACGCCGGCCAGGCGCTCGGCAAGCGGCGCCAGCAGCGCGCAGTAAGCGGCCAGCGAGGCGGCGTCCGGCGCCTGGCCGTCGAGCGCGAACCAGCAGGTCTGCACCCAGGTCGGTGCCAGCGCGGCGCAGGTCTCCAGGTTGCGCGCCGCCTTCTCCGGCGCCCAGGCGACGCCGTTGATCGCGGCGACCTCGACGGCGGTCGCCCGATCCAGCTTGAACCAGACCTCGCCGCCAGCCTCGCCCAGGCGACGGATGCCATCCTGCACCGCCGAGCGGTGCAGCAGGCTGCCGTTGGTGATCAGACGCAGCGGCACGTTCAGGCCGAAACGCCGGAGCGCCTCCGCCACCCGCGCCACGGCGTCGGCAAACTCCGGCGCCGAAGTCGGCTCGCCGTTGCCGGAAAAGGCGACATCGACCAGTCGGCGCGCCGTCTCCGGCACCTGGCGGCGCATGAAATCGCCGTTGATCGCGGCGTCGAGAAAGCCCGCCAATTCAGCCTCCAGCCGGTCGAGCTCGAGCGGCGGCGGACCGCCGCGGGTCAATCCTTCGACCTGGCAATAGACGCAGGCCCAGTTGCAGGCGTTGTTCGGATTGAGGTTGATGCCGACCGAGACGCCGCCGGCGCGCCGGGAAATCACGGGATAAACATAGCGGAGGCCGGCACTGTCGCGGCGGTGGTCGTCGGTTCGCAGCATGGGGGCATTGTATAATCAGCCCCCGTCTTGGCGAACCCCAATCCGAAATGCTCATCACCCGCCGCCTGGAATTCGACGCAGGCCACCGCATCCCCGACCACAAGAGCCAGTGCCGCCACCTGCACGGCCACCGCTACGCGATCGAGATCACCCTTTCCGGCAACATCATCGACAAGGCCGGCGACGCCGCCAACGGCATGGTGATGGACTTCTCGCAGGTCAAGGAACTGGCGATGACCCATCTGGTCGGCCGCTGGGACCACGCCTTCCTGGTCTATGAAGGCGACCGCGCCATCGTCGATTTCCTGGCCAGTCTCCCGGACCACAAGACGGTCGTCCTCGACCGCGTGCCGACCGCCGAGAACCTCGCCCGCCTCGCCTTCGACTGCCTCGACGCAGTGTACCGCGACACCTACGGCAACCACCTGCGGCTCGAACAGGTGCGCCTCTACGAAACCCCCAATTGCTGGGCCGACGCGACCCGGCAGGCGCAGGATTGACTTCCCCGGCCCGCCAAGGCTCAGCGCTGGTCCTGACCGGCGGCGGCGCCCGGGCGGCCTACCAGGTCGGCGTCCTCACCGCGGTCGCCAAACTTGCCGGCCGGCAGCGCCGTCACAATCCCTTTCCCATCGTCTGCGGCACTTCTGCCGGCGCCATCAACGCCGTCGGGCTGGCCTGCCAGGCTGAACATTTCGGCCGGGCGACAACCACCCTGGCGCGTTTCTGGCGTGACCTGCGCGCCGCCGACATCTATCGCAGCGACGCGCTCGGTGTCGGCGCCGCCGGCGCCCGCTGGCTGGGCGCGCTGTCGTTCGGCTGGCTGCTCGGCCGGGCGCCGCGCTCGCTGCTCGACAACGCGCCGCTCGCCACCCTGCTCCGGCGCAGCATGGACTTCGCCGGCATCGAAAGGGCGATCGCCGGCGGCGCCCTGCGCGCGGTCAGCATCTCCGCTTCCGGCTACGAATCGGGCGAGAACATCAATTTCTTCCAGGCCCACCCCGACGCCGCGCCCTGGCACCGCTTCCAGCGTATCGGCGTACGTACGCAACTGGGCGTCGAACACCTGCTGGCGTCGAGCGCGATTCCCTTCATCTTCCCGGCGACGCGGATCAACCGCGAGTATTTCGGCGACGGCTCGATGCGCCAGCTGGCGCCGCTGTCGCCGGCCATCCACCTGGGCGCCGAACGCCTGCTGGTGGTCGGCGCGACGCGCGGCAACGAAAAGCGCGAGCGCCGCCAGGTCGACGACTATCCGTCGCTGGCGCAGATCGCCGGACACGCGCTGGCGAGCATCTTCGTCGATGGGCTGGCCGTCGACATCGAACGCATCCAGCGCATCAACCGCACCGTCTCGGCGATCCCGGAAGCGCTAAGGGCGCAGTCGGGAATCGCGCTGCGGCCGATCGAGACGCTGATCATCTCGCCGTCGGAAAGCCTCGACCGCATCGCCGCCGAACACGCCGGCGCCCTGCCCTGGCCGATCCGCCTGCTGCTCGGCGGGATCGGCGCGATGAACCGGCAGGGCGGCGCGCTGACCAGCTACCTGCTGTTCGAGAAGCCTTTCATGCGCAAACTGATCGAACTCGGCCACGCCGACACGCTGGCGCGTGCCGACGAGGTCGGTCGCTTCCTCGATCTCTGACTCAGGTGCTGGCCTCGACCAGACGGCGGGCGCGAACACCGGCAGCCAGGCGCTCGAGCACGAGCAGGCTGTCGTCCCAGTTGAGACAGGCATCGGTGACGCTCTGACCGTAGGTCAGCGGCTGGCCCGGGACGATATCCTGACGCCCCTCGACCAGGTGCGACTCGACCATGACCCCGACGATGCGCTCCTCGCCGGCCGTCAATTGGGCGGCGACGCTGTCGCAGACTTCCATCTGCAGCTTGTACTGCTTGCGGCTGTTGCCGTGCGAGAAATCGACCATCAGCCGCGCCGCCAGGCCGGCCTTGGCGATTTCCTGGCAGGCCGCGTCCACGCTGGCGGCGTCGTAGTTGGGTTCCTTGCCGCCGCGCAGGATGACGTGGCAGTCCTCGTTGCCCATCGTCGACACGATCGCCGTATGGCCGGACTTGGTCACCGACAGGAAATGGTGCGGCGAATTGGCCGAACGGATGGCATCGACCGCGATGCGCATGTTGCCGTCGGTGCCGTTCTTGAAGCCGACCGGGCAGGACAGGCCGGAAGCCAGTTCGCGATGCACCTGCGACTCGGTGGTGCGCGCGCCGATGGCGCCCCAGGCGATCAGGTCGGCGGTGTATTGCGGGGTGATCGTGTCGAGGAATTCGGTCGCGCAGGGCAGGCCGAGTTCGTTGACTTCGAGCAGGATGCGCCGCGCCAGGCGGATGCCTTCGTTGATGCGGAAAGTGTTGTCGAGGCGCGGATCGTTGATCAGCCCCTTCCAGCCGACCGTGGTGCGGGGCTTCTCGAAATAGACGCGCATGACGACGATCAGGTCGTCGGCGTACTTGTCGGCTTCGCGGACCAGCCGCTTGGCGTAGTCCATCGCCGCGTCGTAGTCGTGGATCGAACAGGGACCGATCACCACCAGCAGGCGGTCGTCGGCACCGTGCAGGACGCGGTGGATGGCCTGCCGGGCGGCGTAGGTGGTCTGCGCGGCGCGCCCGGACGCCGGATATTCACGGAAGACGTGGGCCGGCGGCACCAGTTCCTTGATTTCCCGGATCCGCACGTCGTCGGTGACCGGCTTGCCTGCTGTCGTCGTGTTCGCTGCCATTTGCTGCACCATCCATCAATCGCCGAAACCGGCCATTCTACCGGAAGGCGGTGGACGAAATCGACGCTGGGCGAATCAGGGCAGTTGCGTCAGGTAATGCGTCAGGGCGACGATGTCGTCGTCCTTGAGCACCGACGTGGCGATCGCCATCAACTTGTCGTTGCGCACGCCGGTCCCGTCGCGATAGAGGGTGATGGCACGCTGCAGGTAGGGACGCTGCTGGCCGGCGAGACGGGGAAACAGTTCGTGCCCGTGCGCCTCGGCGCCGTGGCAGCGCACGCAAAGCTTGTCGAAGAGGACCTTGCCGCGGGCCGCCAGCGCCGGATCAGACTTGTTCGGCGGCACCTTGATGCTGGCGTAGTAGAGGGTGATCTGCGCCCGCTCCTCGTCGTTGAGGACCTTGATCAGCCCCTGCATGAAGGGGTCCTTGCGCTCGCCGGCGCCAAACTTGCGGATCTGCTCGAGCAGGTAGGCGGGGTGCTGGCCGGCCAGGTTGGGCACATCGCCGGTCTTGGCGATGCCGTTGTCGCCGTGGCAGTTGGCGCAGAAGAAACTGGCCTTGCCGCCCGCCGCCACCGCCGCCTGCAGCGCCGCCGGGTCGGCCTGCAGGGCCTTCATGCGCTGATGCGCCGGTGTCTGCGCGAACAAGGCACCACTTGCCATCAGACCTGCCAGGAACAGGATCGCGCGCATCTATCGACTCCCTTTGTCAGCCAAGCCGTAATTATGCCGTTCCGCCTACCGTCAGTCCATCAATCCGCAGCGTCGGCTGACCAACGCCGACCGGCACGCTCTGCCCTTCCTTGCCGCAGGTGCCGACGCCGGGATCGAGCTTGAGGTCGTTGCCGATCATCGAGACGCGGGTCATCGCGTCCGGCCCGTTGCCGATCAGCGTCGCCCCCTTGATCGGCCGCGTCACCTTGCCGTCTTCGATCAGATAGGCCTCGCTCATCGAGAAGACGAACTTGCCGCTGGTGATGTCGACCTGGCCGCCGCCGAAGTTGGCGGCGTAGATGCCCTTCTTCACCGAAGCGATGATTTCCTGCGGGTCGTGGCTGCCGGCCAGCATCATGGTGTTGGTCATGCGCGGCAGCGGCAGGTGGGCGAAGGATTCGCGGCGCCCGTTGCCGGTCGGCGCGACGCCCATCAGGCGGGCGTTCAGGCTGTCCTGCATGTAGCCCTTGAGGATGCCGTCCTCGATCAGCACGGTGCGCTGCGACGGATTGCCCTCGTCGTCGATGTTGAGCGAACCGCGCCGGTCGGCGATGGTGCCGTCGTCGATCACGGTGACGCCCTTGGCGGCAACGCGCTCGCCGATGCGCCCGGCAAAGGTCGAGCTGCCCTTGCGGTTGAAATCGCCTTCCAGGCCGTGGCCGACCGCTTCGTGCAACAGGATGCCGGGCCAGCCGGCGCCGAGGACGACGGTCATCTGGCCGGCCGGCGCCGGCTCGGCCTTGAGGTTGGTCACCGCCTGATGCACCGCCTCCTGGGCGTAGCGTTGCAGCACGCTGTCGTCGAAATAGCCGAAGTCGAAACGACCGCCGCCGCCCGAGGCGCCTTGCTCGCGCTTGCCGTTTTCCTCGACGATGACCGAGATCGAACAGCGCACCAGCGGCCGGATGTCGGCGGCCAGCCGGCCGTCGGAACCGGCGACCAGGACCACCTCGTACTCGCCGGCGAGCGAGGCATTGACCTGCAGCACGCGCGTGTCGAGCGCCCGGGCAAAGCCTTCCAGGCGTTCGAGCAATTTCACCTTGGCGTCGGCCGGCAGCGAGGCGAGCGGGTCGTTCGGCAGGTAGAGCGCGCGCCCCCCGGTCGACGCACGCAGCGCCGGCAACGCGCCGGACTGTCCGGCGGCGGCGATGGCGCGCACCGCGCTGGCGGCGTCGCCGAGCGCCGCAGCACTGATGTCGTCGGAGTAGGCGAAAGCGGTCTTCTCCCCGGAAATGGCGCGCACGCCGACGCCCTGGTCGATGTTGAAGCTGCCCGACTTGACGATGCCTTCGTCGAGGCTCCAGGCCTCGGAGCGCGAATACTGGAAGTAGAGGTCGGCGTAATCGACCTGATGCGTCAGGATCTGCCTGAAGGTCCGCGACAGGTCGGCCTCGCTCAGGGAGAACGGCTTCAGCAGCAGGGATTCGGCTTGCGCCAGCGCGTTGGGTTGGCTCATGGAACTTCCTTATAGTTTGCGGTGGGCGAGCGCCGGCAGGCTCTCGCGGACTTCGGCGATGCGTTGGTGGTCGAGGTCGGCGATGACGACGCCGGGCCCCTTCAGCTTGCGGTCGAGAATTTCGCCCCAGGGATCGACGATCATGCTGTTGCCGTGGGTCAGGCGGCCGCTTTCGTGGCGGCCGCCCTGACCGACCGCCAGCAGGTAGCACTGGTTCTCGATGGCCCGGGCGCGGAGCAGGATTTCCCAGTGCGCGCGGCCGGTCGTCTCGGTGAAGGCCGCCGGCACCAGGATCAGGTCGACCGGGGCGAGGCTGCGGTAAAGCTCGGGAAAGCGCAGGTCGTAGCAGATCGACAGGGCGATGCGGCCGAACGGCGTGCTCACCGCCACCGGCGTCTCGCCGGCTTCGATGAAGGCGGCCTCGTCGTAGGACTCGTCGCCCTTCCTGAAGCCGAACAGGTGGATCTTGTCGTAGCGGGCGACGCATTCGCCCTGCGGGTTGAAAACCAGGCTGCTGTTTTTCATCTTGTCGGGCGAACTCGCCGTCAGCGGCAGCGAGCCGGCAAAAAGCCACACGCCGTGGCGTTGCGCGGTGCGCGCCAGCCAGTCTTGCACCGGGCCGTGGCCGAAATCCTCGCGCGCCCGCACGCGGTCGGCGTCGGCGGCGCCGATGATCGGGAAATACTCGGGCAGCACGAGCAATTGCGCGCCCTGCGCCACCGCCTCGTCGGCCAGGCAGCTAGCGGCGGCCAGATTGTCGGCGACGCGTGGGCCGGAGACCATCTGCAAGGCGGCGATGCGGCAATTCTGCGGCGTCATGGTTTCTGCTCCTGTGAGGCGGCTGGCGTTTCCGTCTTGCCGGCCTTATCGACCAGCGGATCACTCCAGTTGCCGGTCACATGATAGCGATAGCTGAAAATCTGGTTGAGCGGACTCTTCAATACGGTATTGGCGACCAGTGCCGCGGCGCCAGCCACCGGATTGACCAGGGTCGCGGCACCGATCGCCAGGCCGCTCATTTCCGGTCGGACGACGACCATCAGGTCCTGGGTTTCGTGCTGCAGGTCGGTACTGCCCTCGATCGTCACCTGCACCGCCGGCCCACTGATGTTGAGTGGGTCGATAGTCTTCATGACACCACCGGCGATGGAAAGTTTGCCTTCGATGCTGTCGAAGGCCAGACCTTCGCTGAAGAGATCGCGGAAATCCAGGGTCAGGCGGCGCGGCAGCGATTGCAGCGAAATCAGTCCGAGCAGGCGACCGACGCCGGGTTCAAGCTTGTTGAACTGGCCCTTTTCCGCCTTCACATCGAGATCGCCGCTCAGGCTCGGGTAATGCATCGAGGTCAGCGCGCCATCCCAGCGCAGGCTGCCGGCCAGCCGCGCCTTGCCCTGGCGGACGGCGTTGGCGTAGCCGAGCCGGCTGAGCAGCTTGCCGCTATCGAGCGCGGTCAATTCGAAATCGAGGTCGGTGCGCTGCCGGGCACCGCGCGTCCACCGGCCGCTGCCGCTCAGTTCGCCATCCGGATTGTGCAGGCGCAATTTCTCCAGCAACCAGGAACCGCGCAGGTTGCGGGCGCGCAGTTCGAGACGACCGAGCGATTTCTTGCCCAGCCAGAGATCGTCGACTTCGAGATTCATGCCGGGCAGCGAATCGATCACGCTGCTTTCGCCGCCAGCCGCAGTTCCGCCCTCCGGCTGCGCCAGGCGCAGGTGGCGGAAACGGCCCTCGACCCAGCCGTCGTCGGCACCGCGCCAGGTCAGTTCGCCCGCCGCCTCCGGCGCCTGCAGCGAGATGCGCCAGGCGGCCCCCTGCGGCGCGACGCGCAGGTCGATGTCGCGGTACTCGCTGCCGAACAGGTGCAGTTGCGGCGTCTTGACGCTGACTTCAGCGAGCGCCAGGCCACCGTCAGCGTTGCCGCCATTGCCGTTCTTGCCCAAGCCAAGGAAGGTGCGCCAGGCGTCACCGTCGAGGCGCGGTGCGGCGAGGCGCACCACCAGCCCCTGTGGCGGCAGGCTGGCGTCGCCGCTGCCGACCGCAAAGACACCCTGCGTCCATTTGCCGTCGCGGCGGACGACGGTGCCGCGCGCAACGTCGCCGAGCGTGATGCGGTACTGCTCGCTGCCGGCGTTCGGCGCGCTGCGTTCGATGCGCAGCGGCAGGCGGGCGGTCGCCGTCTTGTTCAGCGGGTCGGGCAGCGGCGAACTGATGCCGACGAGGTCGGAAGTCACCAGCACATAGGCGTTGCGCTTCTGGATCACGATATCGGCCTTCCACGGCGTGCTGCCCGCCAACTGGTCAACCAGCGGCCAGCCGAAATGGCTGGCGACCTCGCCGATCGCCGCGCTGCCGGCCGCCGACACCAGGACCTTGCCGCCCTCGCTGCCGACCTTGACGCGCAGCGGCCCGCCAAAGCCACGACCGGTGATCTCGCTGGCCGCCACCGACTTGTCGGTGAGGTCGAGACGGCCGTTGACCTGGCCGATCATCGGCAGGCCATCGACCAGGTGTACCTGGTTGTCGTGGAAGTGGTAGCTGCCGCGCATCCGGGTTTCCAGCGCCCGGCGCAGCGGAATGTCGAGTTCGAGATCGAGCCGGCCGTTACCGACAGCGCGCATGCCCTCGGTGAAGTGGTCGATCGACGCCGCCACCGGGCTGCGCTCGATGAACTCGAGGAAGGCGGCGGTCGGCCCGCTGGCGGCACCGCGCACCAGCAACATCTCGTCATGGACGTCGAAGTCCGGAATGGTCACCGCGACGTCGCCCAGGCTGGCGCCGAGGATGCGGCCGGCGCTGGCCTTGACCCGCATGCCGTAATCGAAGGCCATGTCGGCTTCGATACCGTCTATCGTCGGCCAGCCGTCGGCGTAGTCGACGCGGGCGTTGCTTGCCTTGGCGGTGACCAGGAACTTGCCGGTCGCCGGGTCGCGGAAAGGGAAATCGCGCAGCTTGCCCTTCAGCACCAGACGGGCGTCGTGCGCGGTGCCGCCGACGATGCCGCGCTTCAGCCAGGCGCGGGCCTCGGCATTGACGGCGTGCGGCATGTAGCGCCAGACGGCGCTGCCGTCGGCGCGGCTGATGCTCGCCTGGAGGTCGATCTCGCCCGGTCCGTCGCCGCTGTAACGATAGCTGCCATGGGCGTTGCCGGTGGCATCGTGACCGGAAAAGTCGAGCCGTTCGATGTCCACCAGGACGCCATCGGCATCCTGCGTCCAGCCGACCCGCGCCTTGAGCAGATCGAGGTCGATATCCGGCTCGGGGAAGACCGCCGGCAGCGAAAGACCGGAAGCGCCGGCGTCGATGTTCAGGCGGCCGCCCTTCTCGGTGAGGTCGATGTTGCCGGCCAGACCGCGGGCGCCGGGGAAATAGCTTTCGGCGCGCACGCCGAGACCGGCAAAGCGGGCGGCCAGCGCATAGCGCGCCAGTTTTTCGCCCTGCAGGCCCCAACTGGTGCGTAGTTCGCTGATCCGCCCCTGCGGCGCGTAGGCCTGCAGCAGTTCGCGGGAGCGCGCATCGAGCGGCAGGTAGCCGGCGAGCCGGGAGAGGATTTCGAGGTCGAGCTGATTCGCCCGGAAATTACCGTTGATCGTCGATTCACCCTGCCGCCAGTCGAGCTGGAAATCCGTTGGCGCCAGCCGGATGCCCTCGCTGGTCTGCAACTCCAGTTGGCGGGCGGCGAGCGACCAGGCCGCCTTGCCGTAGGTGGCGGTGAGCCGGCCGCGCAGACGGTCGAGGTCGAGCGCCGGTAGCTTGCGACTGAGGCGGATGCGTAGATCCTGCAACGCCAGGTCGGCGGTCAGCCGGCTTTCCCCTTCCTTGATCTCGCCCCACAGGCGCACGCCGCCGCGCCCGCGCGGCAAGTCGACCGGGTAGTCGAACCAGGGCTGCCAGCCGGCCAGATCGGCGTATTCGAGTTCGAGGTAGAGATTGCCGGCGTAACGCTCAAGCGCGTCGTGCAGGTCGCCGTTGATCTCGCCGCGCAGGTCGATGCGCGCCGCCAGCTCGGCCGGCGGCACCGCCGACAGGCCGAAGCGATGACGCTGCCCGCGGTTGTCGAGGCCGAACTGGAGGTCTTCCAGGATCAGTGGCGGCGCGGCGCGCAAGGCGTCTTCCCAGACGATGGTCGCGTCGTGGATGCGGATGCGCTTCTGTTCGAGCACCCATTCGGCAAAGGCAGGATCGCTGTCGCCGGTCGATTCGATGCCGGCGACGCTGATCCGCCCGTCGCTGGCACGGCGCACGTGCAACACCGGGTGATCGAAGGAAAGCAGCGCCAGCACCGGGCGCAGTCGCCACAGGCTGTGCCAGGACAGCACGGCGTCGACCCGTTGCAGCGAGAAGCTCGGCGCACCGTCGGCCGCCAGCAACGAGACGCCGTCGAGCACCAGTTCCGGATTGAGTCCCCGCCAGTGGGCGGCGATTTGGCCAATGCGCACTTCCTGGCCCACCGCCTTGCCCGCCAGGCGCTCGATGTCGGCCCGATAGTCGGCAATCGACGGCAGCACGGCAAAGCGCAGCAGCAGGACCAGCGCCACGAAGAACATCCAGCCGACGATCAGCAACCAGCCGGCGACACGCAGCGCAGACGCGACCCAAGGCCGGCCGAGCAAGGCGCGCAGGCCGTGCAGCCGGTAGTACAGCCCCTGGTGGATCAGGCGGGCGTCAGTGGTTTCGGTTTGGCCGGACGGATTATTCAAGCGTCGCGTCGCTTTGCCAGATGCGGTAGGAGGTCACTACAATCGGGGAAATTTATTTGAGGGCGTATTCTACCTTTTCGCCCCGTTGCCGACAGAATCCCATGGACACCCTCCCCGACCCCCGCTGGCAGGCCGCCCTGGCCCACAGCCGCTACCTGAGCAATCTCCTCCAGGCGCATCCGGCGCTACTCCCCGAACTGGCGACAAGCTGGCTGCAACCGCTCGATGAAGCGCTGTTGAGCGCAGCGCTGGCGCAGGATTTCGCCGACGACGAGGCGCTCAAGTCGGCACTGCGCCGGCTGCGTCAGCGGGCGATGGCGCACATCGCGCTGCGCGACCTGTGCAGACTGGCGCCGCTGGCCGAAGTGGTCGAGAGCATGACGCTGCTTGCCGACGTCACCACCAACTTCGCCCTCGCCCACTACCACCGCCAGCTCGCCGCCAGCTACGGCGAGCCGCTCGACAGCCAGGGCCAGCCGCAACGCCTGCTGGTGATCGGCATGGGCAAGCTCGGCGGCCGCGAATTGAACGTTTCCTCCGACGTCGATTACATCTTCGTCTATCCCGAGGACGGCGACACCGCCGGCCCGAAATCGATCGAGAACTACGATTTCTTCACCCGCCTCGGCAAGCGCGTGATCCAGGCGCTCGGCGACATCACCGCCGACGGCCAGGTCTTCCGCGTCGACATGCGGCTGCGCCCGAACGGCGACTCCGGGCCGCTCGTCTGCTCACTCGACTCGCTGGAAAACTACTTCATCACCCAGGGCCGCGAGTGGGAACGCTACGCCTGGATCAAGGGCCGGACGATGAACACCGGCGCCAACCTGCAAACGGAATGGGTCGAGGCGATGCAGAAGATCGGCCGCCCCTTCGTCTTCCGCAAGTACCTCGATTTCGGCGCGATCAACGCGATGCGCGACCTGCACGCGCAGATCCGCCGCGAAGTCGCGCGCAAGGACATGGCCGACCACATCAAGCTCGGCCCCGGCGGTATCCGCGAAATCGAGTTCATGGCCCAGGTGTTCCAGTTGATCCGCGGCGGCCGCGACCCGGCGCTGCAGATCCGGCCGACCCTGGCGGTACTCGCCCTGCTCGTCGAACGCCAGTTGCTGCCGGCCGAAAGCGAGCGCGAGCTGCGCGAGGCCTACATCTTCCTGCGCCGCCTCGAACACCGTCTGCAGTATGTCGATGACGCGCAGACCCACATGCTGCCGGTCGATCCGGCGGAGCGGCAGAAGATCGCCCGCAGCATGGACTTCGCCGACTGGCCGGCGCTGCTCGAGGTGCTCAACGGCCACCGCGGCCGGGTCAGCCGCCACTTCGAGGCCGTTTTCTCCGACCCGGAAGCCGGCGAACATCCGCTGACCGGTCTCTGGCAGGGCCAGCTCGACGACGACACGGCGCTCGAAGCTTTCGGCAATCTTGGTTTCCGCCGGCCGCTCGACGCCATCGCCCGCCTCGGCGAGCTGCGCGCCTCCAGCCGTTACCAGCAATTGCCGGCCAGCAACCGGCAACGGCTCGACGCCGTCGGCCCGCGCCTGATCGAAGCCGCCGGCCAGACGCCCGACCCGGACACGACGCTGGTGCGCGGCATCACCTTCCTCGAAGGCATCGCCCGCCGCGGTTCCTACCTGGCGCTGCTGCAGCAGTATCCGCTGGCCCTGAAGCGCGTCGCCGACATGGTCTGCGCCTCGACCTGGGCGAGCGACTACCTGAACCGCCACCCGCTGCTCCTCGACGAACTGCTCGATCCCCGGCTCTACGAAATCGCCACCGACTGGGCCGGTTTCCGCGACCTGCTGCGCCGCAACCTGGCCGACCACGCCGGCGACACCGAACGCGAGATGGACATCCTGCGCGAGATGCACCACGCCCAGGTGTTCCGCCTGCTGGCCCAGGACCTCTCCGGCCTGCAGACGATCGAATCGCTGTCCGATCACCTGACCGAACTGGCCGACAGCATCGTCCAGGAAACCCTGCCGCTGGTGTGGACCAAGATCAAGAAACGGCACTGCGAGACGCCGCGCTTCGCAGTCATCGGTTACGGCAAGATGGGCGGCAAGGAACTCGGCTACGCCTCCGACCTCGACCTCGTCTATCTTTACGACGACGCCGACGGCGATGCCCAGGAGAACTACACCCGTCTGGCGCAACGCCTGAACACCTGGCTGTCGAGCCAGACGTCGGCCGGCATCCTGTTCGAAACCGACCTGCGCTTGCGCCCGAACGGCGACGCCGGCCTGCTTGCGGTGACCGTGGACGCCTTCCGCGACTACCAGCTCAAACAGGCCTGGACCTGGGAACACCAGGCGCTGACCCGGGCGAGATTCTGCGCCGGCGACGCCGAAGTGGGCGCTCGCTTTGAAGCCATCCGCTGCGAAATCCTGCGTCAGCCGCGCGATCTCGGCAAGTTGCGCGACGAGGTCGTCGCCATGCGCCAGAAGATGTACGACGCGCACGCCTCGAAAAGCGCCGAGATGTTCGGCCTCAAGCACGACCCGGGCGGCATCATCGACGTCGAATTCATCGTCCAGTACCTGGTGCTCGGGCACGCCCACCGGCACTGCGAACTGACCGGCAACCTCGGCAACATCGCGCTGCTGCGCATCGCCGGCGAACTCGGCCTGATCGACCCGGCACAAGCCCTGGCCGCCGGCAATGCCTACCGCGAATACCGCCGCCTGCAGCACGCCCGGCGATTGTCGGCAACGCCGAAAGCGCCGGTGCCGCGCGAGCAGGTGGAGAATCACATTGCCGCTGTCGATGCCCTGTGGCAGGCGGTGTTCGGCGCCCGCGACGGCGCCGGATGAGAAACGGCGGCCATTCGGCCGCCGTCATTGATCTCCCGCTCAGCGCTCGTGGTCGGTCGGGAAAACGATCGTACCGTCGCCCTGATTGCGCTGGATTGTCCGACGCCTTTCCTCGCGCGTCGCCTCGCGGCCACCAAAGGCTGGCGCCCGCGATTCATTACCCCGGCCGCGGTCAGGACGCACATCCTGAGCGGGGCGCGGTGGCGGCGCGGCGCGATCGGGCCCGGGACGCCCATCGTCGCGCCCCCGCGGTGAAGCCCCTGGCCAGTTACGGTCGTCGCGGCGATCATCCCGACGGTCGTCGCGACGGTCGAAACGTCTGTCGTCGCGCCTGTCGTCGCGCCGATCATCGAAATCGCGCCGGGGCGGCGGTACCACATGCGGTGGCGGCGCCCCACGATGCGGCGGACCGGCTTCCCAACGCCCTTCGTGCATGCGCCAGCGACGTCCATCCTGGACCCAGCGCGGCTGTACCCAGACATGGCCCGGGCGCGGTTCAACCCAGCGGCCGGGCACCCAGACATGCTGACGACCGCCCCAGGACCAATAGCCGGTAATCCAGACATACCCCGGGTAAGGGTAATGCCGTTCAGTTAGCGCTGAACGGCATTTTCTTTTTTGCGCAAGCGCTTGTAAACATTAGAGAAGGCTGTTAACTTCCGGCTCGATGCTTTCGAGCCAACTTCACGCGACGACAGAGGTTCTGC
>NZ_JBKJAD010000097.1:0-201 GCF_048146105.1 Azonexus caeni | reverse complement strand
ACTGTGCTTCGTCCAGGCCATCGACGTCCGTCACCAGCAGCGTGCCGGTGTCGGTCAGGTTCGGGTTCGACGCATCTTCCGTCACCGCACCCTTGTCCTTGCCGCTCACTTCGGCGCCGTCATTGGTACCGGTGATCGTCACCACGATGTCGTGCGTCGTCCCGTCCACCGTCTTCACGGTGAAGGTCTCGACCTTCGTCT
>NZ_JBKJAD010000096.1:0-204 GCF_048146105.1 Azonexus caeni | reverse complement strand
CGGCCTATGTTCGATTCGCCCGCTGGGAGACCAAGGGCGTTTGGGATCAAATAGCTGCTGCGCTTCAAAGAGATGCTGATCTTGAAGAGTTGTTTATCGATGCGACGATTGTTCGTGCCCATCAGCACGCGGCCGGGGCGCGAAAAAAAACGGTGCGCATCAGGACCAAGCCATTGGGCGAAGCCGCGGCGGGCTGACGACCAA
>NZ_JBKJAD010000095.1:0-245 GCF_048146105.1 Azonexus caeni | reverse complement strand
ACGTGAGCGACATCACTCAGGCCCAGGCGCTCCTGCATGGTGACGAAACCGATGCCTTTGGTGATGCCGCCTACCAAGGTATCGAGAAGCGGGCAGAGAGTCAGGAAGTCCCGGTGACCTGGCATGTAGCGATGCGTCCGGGCAAGCGCAAGGCCCTGCCGGGGACGTCGCTGGGAGATCTGCTTGAACGGATCGAACACGCCAAAGCCAGTATCCGTGCCAAGGTCGAACATCCGTTCCATGTG
>NZ_JBKJAD010000094.1:0-246 GCF_048146105.1 Azonexus caeni | reverse complement strand
TATTCCAGTTCAGAAAAGCTCGCTTGCTTTGTCATCTCGCCTACCCGCTGTCACGCTTTCAGCATTTTCTCATCCCAACGCTATCGTCGTTCCGAAAATCGGAATAAATCAGCGTCTCCTTAACTTTCATTGGCTTATGCATGTGTATTGTAAACGCCTGAAGAATCCGGTCTACTTTCGTCTTTTGGACGGACGAAATGCGCCATGGAAGCTTCAGTCTGATGGATTGCCTTGATGAGCTTGAAG
>NZ_JBKJAD010000093.1:0-254 GCF_048146105.1 Azonexus caeni | reverse complement strand
CTGAAAGACATCCTGTCTCGCCTGCCAACCCAGCCCAACAGCCGGATCGGCGAATTGCTGCCGCATCGCTGGCGGCTCGAATCGATAGACTGAGTCAGAAATCAAGCTGGGTTTGCCGGGGGCTTACTTTGCTCGTACCCGAACCTGATCTCCGACAACGAAGGCGAGCCAGCCAGCGAAAGGTTTTTCGTTCGTCTCGATAAGGCCGGCGTCAGCCGGCGGGGTTTCGTTTTCTGCGGTACTTGTTTCGCCCG
>NZ_JBKJAD010000092.1:0-254 GCF_048146105.1 Azonexus caeni | reverse complement strand
GATTCGAGACAACGTCTCGGCCGGGGCCGAAGCGGACGAGGCAGCAAGCCTCCTGCTTTCCCTCGATCACACCCTCGCGGCCGCAGCATTTGCGCTTCTTTCCCGTTGGCCCTTTTGCGTTTGCTCGGTAAGCCCCCGGCAACCCCACCTATAAATTGGTCCGATAGACCGCGAAGATAGTGTCCCCTTAAAAGCGATGGTGGACACTATCAATGGAAATACAGAAGCCAATTCGCCGGCGGCGGCATCACCCG
>NZ_JBKJAD010000091.1:0-255 GCF_048146105.1 Azonexus caeni | reverse complement strand
GCATCAAGCCCCTGCTGACGGTTTCTCCAACGGATGGCCAGACCATTCTCGGAAGGCTTCGCCCTGCGGCCTACCCAGTGATTCCCGAGCAGCTACGCAAGCATGATCGAGCCGGTTTGCTTCTCCCGAATCCTCTCTCCGCAATGCCTGGCGCGCACCAATCCACCGCCTTGTTTCATGCCATCCGATTGACTTCGGAAAAGCCCTCCTTACAATCCCCATAACCATCGCCCGTCCGGCGGTCCAGTCCAACGA
>NZ_JBKJAD010000090.1:0-255 GCF_048146105.1 Azonexus caeni | reverse complement strand
CCGTCGGACGGATACCGACGATCTCGATTTCTTCGCCGACCTTGACGATGCCGCGCTCGACGCGACCGGTCACGACCGTACCGCGACCCGAGATCGAGAACACGTCTTCGACCGGCATCAGGAACGGCTGGTCAACCGCACGTTCCGGCGTCGGGATGTAGGAGTCCAGCGCATCGGCCAGGCGGAAGATCGACGGTTCGCCGATTTCGGACTGGTCGCCTTCAAGGGCCTTGAGCGCCGAACCGTGAATGATCG
>NZ_JBKJAD010000008.1:0-125730 GCF_048146105.1 Azonexus caeni | reverse complement strand
AGCGAGGGCGGTAAAAGGTAGCCGGTCTGGCGGTCAACAGGATGGAAACGGCTCATCTCTCTGGCTCGGTTCGGTTGGCTCGCTGCCATTATCCCATCAGGAAAGAGTTAGTCCGACAGGCTGCTAGTTTCCCGGCCAAATACGAATGCGCCCAAAAGAAAACCCCCAGCATCTGCCGGGGGTTTCTCGGGTTTTCCGATGGCGACCGATAGTCGCCGGAAGACTTGGGATCATTCCCACTCTATTGTAAACAAGACATTTTTATCTTTTATATTCAATGGCTTATTTTCCTGCTAATTGGTAATACCATGAAAAATACCATGCTCAGAAAAGGCTTAACAATATTTTGAAAAATTGCCTACTGAGCGCTGCCGCACAGCTCCATAGGCCGCTTTCCTGGCTTTGCTTCCAGATGTATGCTCTTCTGCTCCTGCAGCTAATGGATCACCGCAAACAGGTTACTCGCCTGGGGATTCCCTTTCGACCCGAGCATCCGTATGATACTCATGCTCGATTATTATTATTATAGAAGCCCCCATGAATAAATCGCTCATCATTTTCGGCATCGTCAACATAACCTCGGACAGTTTCTCCGATGGAGGCCGGTATCTGGCGCCAGACGCAGCCATTGCGCAGGCGCGTAAGCTGATGGCCGAGGGGGCAGATGTGATCGACCTCGGTCCGGCATCCAGCAATCCCGACGCCGCGCCTGTTTCGTCCGACACAGAAATCGCGCGTATCGCGCCGGTGCTGGACGCGCTCAAGGCAGATGGCATTCCCGTCTCGCTCGACAGTTATCAACCCGCGACGCAAGCCTATGCCTTGTCGCGTGGTGTGGCCTATCTCAATGATATTCGCGGTTTTCCAGACGCTGCGTTCTATCCGCAATTGGCGAAATCATCTGCCAAACTCGTCGTTATGCATTCGGTGCAAGACGGGCAGGCAGATCGGCGCGAGGCACCCGCTGGCGACATCATGGATCACATTGCGGCGTTCTTTGACGCGCGCATCGCGGCGCTGACGGGTGCCGGTATCAAACGCAACCGCCTTGTCCTTGATCCCGGCATGGGGTTTTTTCTGGGGGCTGCTCCCGAAACCTCGCTCTCGGTGCTGGCGCGGTTCGATGAATTGCGGCTGCGCTTCGATTTGCCGGTGCTTCTGTCTGTTTCGCGCAAATCCTTTCTGCGCGCGCTCACAGGCCGTGGTCCGGGGGATGTCGGGGCCGCGACACTCGCTGCAGAGCTTGCCGCCGCCGCAGGTGGAGCTGACTTCATCCGCACACACGAGCCGCGCCCCTTGCGCGACGGGCTGGCGGTATTGGCGGCGCTGAAAGAAACCGCAAGAATTCGTTAACTGCACATTCGGGATATTTCTCTATATTCGCGGTTCAGCAGGCATGTCCCCTTTGAGGGCGACCCGACGACAGGATAATCGACCTTATGGTGCGCAAATATTTCGGCACAGACGGTATTCGTGGCAAAGCCAACGAAGGCGCGATGACGGCGGAAACCGCCTTGCGCGTCGGCATGGCGGCTGGCCGTGTCTTTCGTCGCGGTGACCACCGCCATCGTGTCGTGATCGGCAAGGATACGCGCCTGTCGGGCTATATGCTTGAACCCGCGCTCACAGCCGGTTTCACCTCGATGGGCATGGACGTATTCCTTTTTGGCCCGCTGCCGACAACGTATAGGAAGAATAAACGCCCTTTTCACCCAAGTCCAACAGCTTTGGACCGCAGTTGACTCTTTCGACACCCCTGCGATGCAACCCAATCCGGCTGACGGGGAGCCAGCAACGCTGAAAATTTACCCTCCTCTTTCCCACTAGCGGCTCCTTTTCCGACAACCAGCACGGCGGATCCCTGCCGCGGCGCTGTGAACGCAGCATTTTGATTGGTATCGTTGGCCTTCAGGCTCGTCAGTCAAACAGACCCAGGAGCAGCTCAGCCGGTGGCGCCCGGCTTTCGGGTAACGCCCTGGTCCCGCTGGTTTCGGCTTTGTGCTTCAGGTGATCAAGGATCTGCTTGATCACTATAGGGTCTTCAATGCAGGCGATGACTTTCATGGCGCCGCCGCAGCCGCTGCAGGTCTCGATGTCGATATTGAAAACACGCTTGAGCCGTTGCGCCCATGTCATCGACGCTCGCCGTTGTGCTGGTGTTGCCGGTTCATCAGCCACCCTGACCTTGTTGCCCCTGCCCCGTTTTGCCGGCGTGACCAACGCCCGGTGCCGACTGTTGGGTGCGAACACCCCGTGGAAGCGGGTTAGGTTGACTCTGGGCTTCGGTACCAGGGCGGCCAGCCTTGCAATGAAATCCAATGGTTCGAAAATGACGTGCGTGGTGCCGTCCCGGTACGGCGTCTTGAGCTGGTAGCGCACGTTGCCGCCTCGTGTTAACGACAGCCGCTTCTCGGATACCGCCGGGCGGCTGATGTACCGGCACAGCCGTTCGAGCTTCTTGCGTTCATCGGCCCTGGCCGCCACGCCGGCGTGCAGGCTGGACCCGGCTACCTTGCCAATCCCGTCACCGAACGGATCACCACTGGTCGGCAGAGTTTGCAAAGTGAACACCTTTCGCCCCGCCTGTGAACCGACAGCGATACGGTAAGTGATCGAGTGCCCCAGCAGGGGTGTCATCGGGTCGTCATCCACCGCATCCGAGGCCAGATAGCTGTTTTCGACATCCCGTTCCAGCAGGCCTTGCCGTTCCAGATAGCGACCCACCCGGTGGGCGATGGTGTGCGTCAGCTGGGTGAGCTCTGGGCTGGTCGGCGCCTTGACCCAGCGGAAACGCGCTGAGCCGTGGGATTGCTCGACATACACACCGTCGAGAAACAGCATGTGGAAGTGAACATTCAGATTGAGCGCCGATCCAAAACGCTGGATCAGGGTGACCGCGCCCGTCTTGGCCACTTGGTGGGTATGGCCCGCTTTCTTGACCAGGTGCGTGGCAATGACGCGGTAAACGATGCCCAGCACCCACCCCATGATCTCGGGCCGGCTGGCAAACAGGAAACGCAGCTGAAACGGGAAGCTCAACACCCACTGACGCATGGGTTGTTCAGGCAGTACTTCATCAACCAGCAAGGCGGCACTTTCGGCCATCCGCCGCGCCCCACAGCTCGGGCAGAAACCGCGACGCTTACAGCTGAAAGCGACCAGGTGCTCGGCGTGGCAAGACTCGCAGCGAACCCGTAGAAAGCCATGCTCCAGCCGCCCGCATTGGAGAAATTCTTCAAATTCCCGTTGCACATAGCCCGGCAATTCCTTTCCCTGCTCTGCCATAAGCGCAGCGAATGCCGGGTAATACTCGTCAACGATCTGATAGAGAAGGGTTTGCTCGGGTCGGTGGCTCTGGTAACGACCAGTATCCCGATCCCGGCTGGCCGTCCTGGCCGCCACATGAGGCATGTTCCGCGTCCTTGCAATACTGTGTTTACATACAGTCTATCGCTTAGCGGAAAGTTCTTTTACCCTCAGCCGAAATGCCTGCCGTTGCTAGACATTGCCAGCCAGTGCCCGTCACTCCCACTCGATTGTAAACAAGCACACAAAACCCTTTAGTGACAACAATTTGCAAGAACTATCAGGCTCAGTGCCATGAAAAATACCATGACCAGATCATGAGGTTGAACACGGCTTGCGCCGGCAGCGTTCACGCTCCTGGTCGGCGATCTCGCCCGGCTGCAATGCTAGCTCAGCATCGGTCATGCGCTCCAGCACGTCGCGTAGGCGGATGGTGCAAGGAATGGGCGGCAGCTCGAACTCATAGCCGCCGGCGATCATTTCGGCCGCAATCTCCTCGGTGATGAAAAACGGCTCGTCGTCTTGGTTCGGCTTCTTCATGCCCTTTCCTCCTGGCGCTCATCCTGGCCGACAGCGGCCAGGGCATCGGCTTCCGTCAATGCGT
Organism: Azonexus caeni; assembly: GCF_048146105.1. Taxonomy (NCBI): domain Bacteria; kingdom Pseudomonadati; phylum Pseudomonadota; class Betaproteobacteria; order Rhodocyclales; family Azonexaceae; genus Azonexus; species Azonexus caeni. The sequence goes on along the minus strand of NZ_JBKJAD010000008.1, from coordinate 121,820 downwards.
CCTCCACGAACGCGCCGTGCTGCTTCGCTTCGGCCTGGCTGACCTCGGCCCATATCCGTTTCACCTGGGCCGCACTGTACCCGGCCAGCTCGGCGGTCTTGTTGATGCTGTAGCCGGACTTGCGCAGCGCGACAACTTGGGCGCGGCGCTTCGGATCAGCACGGCGGCCCTTGTACCGCCCGGCCTGGCGGGCCAACTCAATGCCTTGGCGCTGGCGTTCGCGCCTGTCCTCGTAGTCGTCGCGGGCCATCTGCAAGGCCAGGCGAAAAAGCATGATCTGCACGGCTTCCAGCACGATCTTGGCGACGCCCTGGGCCTCGGCCGCCAGGTCGGATAGATCGACCACGCCAGGGACGGCCAGGCGTGCGCCTTTGGCCTGTATCGAGGCCACCAGGCGCTCGGCCTCGGGCAAAGGTAGGCGGCTGATGCGGTCGATCTTCTCGGCAATGACCACCTCGCCGGGCTGTAGGTCGCCGATCATGCGCAGCAGCTCAGGCCGGTCGGCGCGTGCGCCGGATGCCTTCTCACGGTAGATGCCGGCGACGTAGTAGCCGGCGGCCTTCGCGGCCGTAGTGATCGCCTCTTGGCGTTCCAAGTCCTGCGCGTCGGTGCTGACGCGCAGATAGACCCGCGCCACCATCGGCGCGGCTACTGGCTTCGTCCTGCGCATACTTGCGGGCTCCTTTGGGCATACTCAAATGCACCCATCTTAAACTGGCAGGCCAATTTATCACATATCGATCTAAATGCGCCTAGCTCATTTTTACAGCTTAAATGAGCTATTGAGCACACTCCATATTTCGACTATTATTGAAACATGGAAACGATAAATGCTGTAGCCGCCCTGGCGGCCATCGCTCAAGAATCGCGCCTCGCGGTGTTCCGGCTTCTCGTCCAGGCCGGCCCCGCCGGCATGGCCGCCGGAAAAATCAGCGAAGCGGCCGGCATCCCGCCGTCTTCGCTATCCTTCCACCTGAAAGAGCTGGCACACGCCGGCATGGTCACGTCGCGGCAAGAAGGCCGATTTGTGATCTACGAGGCGAACTTTTCGACGGCCACTAACCTGGTGGCCTTTCTCACGGAAAACTGCTGCGGCGGCCAGGTGTGCAACCTGTCTTGCACCACGGAAGCCGGGAAGGTGTTGGCATGAGACTTCGCCATCTTTCCGACCCCGATTCTTTGCCCGCTTTGGACAAATCCTTTGCCATCGAGCGCCCGGCGCTCGGGCTGGCACCCGACGCCCCGCCGGTGCGTATCCTGCTGCTGTATGGCTCGCTGCGCGCCCGCTCGTTCTCACGGCTGGCCGTCGAGGAAGCGGCCCGGCTGCTGCAATTCTTTGGCGCAGAAACACGCATCTTCGACCCGTCCGATTTGCCGTTGCCCGATCAAGTGCAAAGCGACGATCACCCGGCCGTCAAGGAGCTGCGCGCCCTGTCCGAGTGGTCAGAGGGACAAGTCTGGTGCAGCCCGGAACGCCACGGTCAGATTACCAGTGTCATGAAGGCGCAGATTGACCATCTGCCGCTTGAAATGGCCGGCATCCGGCCGACCCAAGGCCGCACCCTGGCCGTGATGCAGGTATCCGGCGGCTCGCAGAGCTTCAACGCCGTGAACACCTTGCGTCTGCTCGGCCGCTGGATGCGAATGTTCACCATTCCGAACCAGTCGAGTATCGCCAAAGCGTTCCAAGAGTTCGACGCGGCGGGCCGCATGAAGCCCTCGCCGTACTACGACCGAATAGCCGATGTGATGGAAGAACTGGTGCGCTTCACGGCGCTGGTACGGCCGCACCGTGAAGCACTGACAGACCGCTATTCCGAACGGAAAGCGGCCGGCCACGTCATCGACGAGGCCACCGATCTTTCATCCATCGCCATTGCTCCCCAGCCACTACCAGAAAGCGAAACATCATGACCGAAAGAATCTATAACGTCCTCATCCTCTGCACCGGCAATTCGGCGCGCAGCATCATGGCCGAAGCTCTCATCAACACGATGGGGCAAGGGCGCTTCCGCGCCTACAGCGCCGGCAGTCACCCAACCGGCAAGGTCAATCCCTTCGCCGTCGAAAAGGTGGAGTCGGTGAATTACCCGACCGAGAATCTGCGCAGCAAGAGCTGGGACGAGTACGCCACGCCCGACGCACCGAAGATGGACTTCATCATCACCGTCTGCGACAACGCCGCCGGCGAAATGTGTCCGGTGTGGCCTGGTCAGCCGATCTCGGCGCATTGGGGATTTGAAGACCCGGCCGCCGTCGAAGGCACTGACGCCGAGAAGCGCCGGGCCTTCGAACAAACCTTCCGGCACATGATGAACCGCGTCCGCCTGTTCGTGAATCTGCCTCTCAAAATGCTTGACCAGACGGCCATCAAGCGCGAGCTGGCGAACATCGGCAAGACCGAGCAGGAAGCATGAGCGCCGGCGCACAGGCCATCGCCGCGAAGCCGCGCCAGGCCCCGATGAGCGGCTTCGAGCGTTACCTGACGCTGTGGGTGGCCCTGTGCATCGTCGCCGGTGTTGCGCTCGGCCAGGGCCTTCCTGACGTGTTCCAGGCCATAGGCCGCATGGAAGTGGCCCAGGTCAATTTGCCGGTGGGCCTGCTGATTTGGGTAATGATCGTCCCGATGCTGGTCAAGATCGACTTCGGGGCGCTGCACCAGGTCAAAGAGCATTGGCGCGGCATCGGCGTCACGCTGTTCGTGAATTGGGCCGTCAAGCCATTCTCGATGGCCCTGCTGGGGTGGCTGTTCATCCGACAAGTGTTCGCTCCGTTCCTGCCGGCCGATCAACTGGACAGCTACATCGCGGGCTTGATCTTGCTGGCCGCCGCGCCCTGCACGGCAATGGTGTTCGTGTGGAGCCGCCTTACCAACGGCGACCCGCTTTTCACGCTCTCGCAAGTGGCTCTGAACGACGCCATCATGATCGTGGCCTTCGCGCCCATCGTCGGCCTGCTGCTGGGCATGTCCTCGATCTCGGTGCCTTGGGACACGCTGCTGATTTCGGTCGTGCTCTACATCATCGTGCCGGTGATCCTGGCGCAGCTCTTGCGGCGGCATCTGCTCAAGCAAGGACAGGCCGCCTTTGAACGGGCCATGCAGAAGATCGGGCCGTGGTCGATGGCCGCGCTGCTGCTGACGTTGGTTCTACTGTTCGCCTTCCAGGGCGAGGCCATCATCCGGCAGCCGTTAGTGATCGCCATGCTAGCCGTGCCGATCTTGATTCAAGTGTTCTTCAATTCCGGGTTAGCCTACTGGCTGAACAAGCGGGCGGGGGAAAAGCACTCTGTCGCCTGTCCTTCGGCCCTGATCGGTGCCAGCAACTTCTTCGAGCTGGCCGTGGCGGCCGCCATCAGCTTGTTCGGTCTGCACTCCGGCGCTGCATTGGCAACCGTGGTCGGCGTCCTGGTCGAAGTGCCGGTGATGCTGCTGGTCGTGCGCGTGGTGAATCGCTCGAAGAGCTGGTACGAACGAGGTTGAACATGAGTAGGAAAAAACTGAGGAAATGATTGCAGATTGCCGCGCCGGCCGCTTCCTGGCGCATTCGATCACTGACCTGGAACACCTAGTATCCATGCTTGCTGAGGTCGCCCGATGACAGACCCAAAGAACCTAGAGAACAGGCTGCATGAGAAGGCCGACCCGGCCCGCGCCGTTTCCACTGGTCGGGTGCGCTACACACTGGCCGAACTACTGGCCGACGCGGAAGCATCCGGGGCTTACCCGCTGCCGCCGGAGGAACGCGAATGGATGGATGCGCCGTCTGTGGGTCGGGAATGGCCAAACAGTGAAGATTGAAAAAGGCGGCCAGTTCGAGTGGCCGCCCTTTCGTCATTAGCTGCACGCTTGGCGCAAGGCGTTCATTGCTTCTTGAAAATCAGCCTGTGTCGCCCGGCCCGTTTCAGCTTGGTAGTACACCACCATAAAAGCATTAGCGACGGCTTCGGCCAATGGCCCAAGGCTCCGCGCTTCCGCTTGGTTGATGTACTCCAAAGAAGAAAGAATAGCCGCTGCTTGATGCACTGCTTGCCCTGGTTCGATAATATGTTGTGTTGTCATAATTCACCTCTCCAGTAGGTGTTGATTGAAAGTGCCGGGCTGGTTGTGGCCAGCCCGGTGCGCCTACAGGTACAGCCCCGCCGCCTCCGCGAATGCTGACCGCTCATTCCTGCCGCCATTAACCTCAATACTTATCGGCTTAGTTTCGCTCTCTCTCATAGGGTCTGGCCGTGATACAAAAGCGGCTGTTTCTGTCTCTGCATCGACCTCGGTCGATTGATCACCCAGCGGCGAAATAAATACCTGGCTGACTTCTTCCCTTGGCGCTTCATCCAGGGCCGCCAATGCGGCCATGTATGTTGATGTCGTCATCGTGCTAACTCCTGACTTCGTTACTATCTGGGCCAGAATCGGCGCCCAAGCTATTGCCCTCGAACTGGCCAGATTGGCTTGCTTCTTTCGGCTCCATGCTTTCGCGTATCGAAGCAGCCAGTTTTCCGCCTGTGGTTTCGCTCACTCGCTCCTGGAATCCCTGCTTCACTTGAGAGCCGACACCCTTGGCTAACTCGGAGGCCGTGCCTGTGGCCAGCTTCGCGGCCTTGGCAAAGCCGCCACCGCTTGAGCTACTGCCGCTGTCACCAAAGCCAGCCGCTTGGGCGAATGGGCTACTGCCAGCAGTACCCGCTTCACCACCACCGTTTCCGCCACTGCTGACAACTGACCCCATGCTGGACATGTCACCGCCGGTTTCCATACTCGCTGATGCTTTCTGAAAAGCCGCTTGGAGTGCACTTGCACCTCCGGCTGCACCGGCTGCGGCACCCATAACCGCTTTACCTGCCAGGGCAGCGCCGCCAGTTGCCATACTGGCCGCCGTCACCGCCGCCCCAACTGCCGCACCCGCACCGAAGTTTCCAATTCCACCGGCTGCGCCAATACCACCACCAGACACAAGACCAGAAATCATCGGCGGAACTTTGTTGACCAAGAAAAGCAAGATGACCGATATAACCAACATCACGGCCAGTTCCTGGGATGCCATGTTCTCGCTGATTTGCGTGTAGTAGTGATTGATGAACTCTTTGCCAATCGCAACCAGAAGCACCATTGCCATAAGCTGTGCGGCCAGGCCCAGCACGGTCTTGTAGTAATTGATCGCCATGTCGGAAGTCCAACGACTTCCACCAAAGCCAAGGAAGAACACACCGGCATACAACAGAATCCAGGCTGATGCGAGCAACAGCAACAGGTTGACCGCAATCAACGCCAGGACAAACAAAACAGCCAGGGCCATTAGCTCCATGACCAGAGCAGTTGCCATCTGCCGCCATCCCAGCTCCGAGGTGGCCTGTACTGTGCGGTTGTATAACTCGAAACCAAGATCAAGGATGCTGGAGGGCCCAAGATTGCTATTGGAAAGTCCCCCCGCCTGCGCGCCCAGAGTTTGCAATGACTGAACAATCGTACCGGCGATATTCATGCCCTGGTTCGCATTCGTCAGCAACCACCAGAAAAAGCCGGTGAAGATCGTGAAGCGAACGAACTCCGCGAAGAACTCGCCAATGTCGGCCTTGCGCAAAGCCATCATGCCGAATGTCCAGACCATCGAAATCACAACCAGCGTCCAGAACAAACGCGATGCAGCGGACTCAATAGCTGGCCCCCATGTTGCGGCAGCATCATGAAAACGCTTGAGCACATCATTCATAACACCGCTGCTACTTAGCTCCTGCGCCATTGCAGGTTCAGCCAGCACCATTGTGGCGACCATCATCAAGCCACCTAGAGCAATTTTCTTTCTCATGGCGACCACCTCAATAATCATCTTTAGGGCTGGGCTTGAACTCCCACTGACGCATCTGCTTGGCCTTCTGGAATGCTCTGCATTCCTCGGTAAAGGCCTCTCGGTTCGCTTCGCTGCGCATTTCATTCAGTGCTGCCTGGAACGCATCGGGGGCACACGTCGCCGCATTTGGTTCGGGCATCCTTTCCTGTTCACATCCAGCCAACAACAGCAACGTAGCCGCGGTAGTAAAAAAGATTTTTTTCATCTCACCGCCTCCCTAGTAGTTGTCTGCCGGACTCGGGCGAAACGTCCAGGTACGCATTTGCTCGGCCCTGGCATCACCTCGCGCCTCGGCATCGAGTTCTGCTGCAATCCGGGCTGCCTCCGCGTTGTGTTGGGCGGTCAACATGGTGCGAATCTGCAAGAGCTGATTGGCCTGCTGGCTGGCGAGCTGGTTGGCGTAGCCGATGGCCTGTAGCTGGCCAGTTGCACCCTGGGCCGCGCCTTGCAGCCGCTCCAGGGTACGGGCGTCATCCTTCAAAGCCTTTTGCTGGTCGGCAACGGTCTGGAACAGGGCATCGTTGGCCTTCTTTTGCGACTCTGACGCCAGGCGGCGGTTCTCTTCCATCGCTGCCTTTTCGGCCGGCGTGCATCCGCCGCTGCCGTTGAAGCATGGCGAGCTGCGGTAATAGGCCACGTCCTGAAACTTGGCCAGGTAACGATCCAGGCTGCCTAGCTGGTTCTCGTAATAGGCCAGCGTGTTTTGCGCGGCAATCAGCCGGTTGATCGTAGTCTGCGCCTGATCCCAGATATACGCGGCTGGGGCCATCGTGTTCTGGAGCTGATTTTCGTACTGCTGCAACTGGGTCTGGTACTGCTCAATCTGCTTGAGCGTCTGCGCCACCGACTCGATGGCCGTCATGATGTTCTGGGCCAGGTTGCCGCCGTCGATGACGGGGATACCAGCTTGCACAGGGGCGGTGGTAGTGGTGATAAAGCCGGTTGCGAGTGCAACGGCTAGAGCGGTTTTTTTAGCCGCTAAAATTTTGGACTTCATGGTCGTACTCCGTCGATGAAAAGAAGGCATTGCCTTGACCAAGCGTTGTGCTTGTTCTCGGCAACGTTTCATCGAAGAGCTACGCCACTAGCTGATCGGTATTGCCCTTGGCGCTGAGGCCCGGACTTACAAACGTAAAACTACTCTGTTTTTTTATCGCTTTCGGACAAGCCAACTTCCCGGCCAATCTCTTCAAGCTCTAGCGGCTGTACTGCCGCCGTCAGTATTTCGCGTATTTCCGCGTCGGTGCTCCTATCGTTGAGCGCTGCTCGAACTTTCAACGCACGGTGCACCTCGGCGGGTAAATTCCTGATAAGCACATTTGCCATATCAATACCCTTTTGGTGTACCCGACAACCATGCTATCAAAGATATTAAAAATAGCAAGACCTATACTCTTGCAACCGGCGGTAGCCGATCAGCCCCGCAGGGCAGGATTCCCGTTGAGTGCCCCCGGCGCGAATAAGGGACAGTGAAGATAGATAACCGGCTTGCCGGTTAGCTAACTTCACCCATCCTGCCCGCATTTCACCCACTATTGAAAATCTAGCGCATATCGAACGTAAAGCGTTTTATCGTCAAACAAACACCGATTCTTGGCAACATAACCGTAATCGTCACCAAATCGGCCTGCAATCGACATAGTCGCTTCAAAATCGCTGCTCAATCGGCTTTAAATCGGAACCTAAAATGCCAACAATCGACACAAACCATTCGCCCCGATGGGGCGAGTTGGACGCCAAAAAAGAAGGGCATAACCCGCCCCTCAAGTGTCAATGAACACAAGAAATTTGCCTCCCCTCCCGTCATACCACTAAGGCGACGTATTGATACTTGAGGGGCAACCTTTCCTGATGTTGACACCTTCACGCAGGTTACTGGTTATGGGCGTCCAACACACACGGCTCATTCCTGCTTGGTAATAATAAGAATAATAATCTTCTTATTATTCTTACCGAACGAATGGGCACTGCTTAGCCATTTCACGTTTCGAGCCAAGGTTTCAGTACAGATAACTACAAGTGCACACAGCGGCCCTCCAGCACCGTTAGACGCAGATTCTGCTTCAGCTCATGGAATAAGGGACTCCGGGTTGTTTTCCCCTCTCACAAGGCGTTTCAGCGGCCACTGAAGCCGCCTTCTCTTCTTGGCGTTAAACCATCGGCCTATGGCCGATTGATAAAGCCCGCCAGGGCTTTATTGGCAAGGTCAGAACGCGCCCTCAAGGCGCGAGCTGCACCGCGCATGATGGATTATCTTTAGATAATCTTGGATGGATTTCCCAAACTGCCCGCAAAGCAGCGCACCGTCTGGGTTTTCCAAATTGGGACGGGGAACGTTACGACGGCAGAAGGGGAGCGTTACGACGGTAACAAGGGAACGTTACGACGGTAAACGGGTGCAGTTGCCGTGGGGCCAGGCCTCTTGATCTCCCATTTTCCCTTGGCGTATTCGTTCACTACCCAACCCACGGCGGCAAGTTCGGCCAGTGCCTTCCGGGCAGTCTGACGGCGTTTTTTCATAGCTTCGGCATTGGCTTCATCTGGCCAGACATAGCCGCAAAGCGTGTCCAGTTCCACGCGCCCGGATTTGCCGGGGTCGATCCAGCCGCATAGCCGTTGGTGCATCAGCCGTGCCGGATCAGTCTGTAGCACCCGCACTTCCGCCATGTCGATACGGGCATATGGACGATGCCCCAGGATCGCTTCGGCAATACGCGGATTCAGGGCAACCCATAGCCTGCCGTCCGTCTCGTCAAAAGCATGACTCATCAGGTGGAACGCGGCTTGCCGCCGTCCCTTCGTCACAAGGATGGTGACGTTCGACATGCGCAGCAGGCTGGCTTTGAGCGCCTTGATGTTGTCGCCGCTATCCGTCATGCCCGTTTCTGAGAGCAGTTTGGTCAGGCTCTCACGAACCACCAAGCCGTCTTGCTCAATGGCTTCGAAACGGGGTTCAAGGAATAGCCGTAGCTGTCGCCCCGTCTCACTGGTCGGTTCCGGGGTTAGCAAGATGCCGTTCGGGCCGCCAAGGGCCACGATGCCTTGCAAAAGACGCATATCATCGGCCCCGAGAGGTTCGAATCCGACGAAACGCATGGATTCGTCCTCGCCAAAGGTGTAGGTCACGTCCAGCTTGCAGCGTTTGCGATCGCCACGCTTGAGGCTGCGGAACAGGCCAGGTGCCAAACAGTGCGCGGGATCATGTCGGACGTGGGTCAGGTCATGCTTAGGCTTCTTCACGCTGTCTCCTTTTCACCTTGCACTGCCGCTCCAGTACAGCAGGCTTCAACACGCCGCCGTCGTGCCGTCTAAACCAGAGTTCTTGAAAAGGTGCGCCATAGTTGGCCTTGCTGACGCCAAAGCGGACAAAATACCCACGCTGACAATCATCGACCCCCAGTATCTCGGCCTCGCCTTGCGTCATGCCGGATAGGTACGATTGCCAACGGATGTTATCAACCAGTACGGACGATCCACGACTGGCCTGCTGTTGATCGCCCGACCCCATCATGGCTGCGCTTTTACTCGCGTGGTGCAGAAACACAATGGAGCAGCCTGTATCAGCGGCTATGGCCTCCATGTGCCCAACAACCTGCGCCATCGGCCCGCTAGCGTTCTCCTCCTCAATGTGGAAGCGCCGCAAAGTGTCCAAGATCATCAAGCGACGACCTTCAGCGGCTCGTTTGAGAGCATCGAACCAGCTAGCAGCCATGATGTTTGGGCATTTACCGATCAAGGGTTCAATGAGCAAACCATCAGCCACGGCTTGCCGTTCCGCTGCGCTGAGGTGTGCCCCAAGGGCGTGCAGACGATGGTGAATAGCGGCCGGTGGATCTTCAGCAGGCAGATAGACCACTTGCCCGGTGGGAAACTCGCCTATTTCAAGTAAATCAGGCCCGCCTGCAATCTGTGCAGCCAATTGAAGGGCCAACATGGATTTACCAGCCCCACCAGGCGACACAAGAGCACCAACAGTGCCAGCAACCATATTAGGCAGAACATAATCAATGGGTGGCGGCAATTCCGTGAAAGCCGCCATAAGATCAAGAGCCATATAACTAGCCCTCTATAGGGCCAGGTCGCGCAGCTTGATCACCCGATGATTTACGTGCCTCAATCCACTCTTCGACCTCTGACAAATCCCAGGCGACATTTCTACTGGTTAACGCGATACGGCGTGGAAAATCCCCTCGCTGCTCCAGGTTATAAATTGTTCGTGTCGAAAGCGGGATCATCTCCAGGAGCTTCTTCCTGTTGATGAGGGTCTTTATATTTTGCATGGGTCAATACCTCTCAAATGAATAGTTGCTATTCATCGAGTAGCTGCGCGAAGCAGCTAATCGGTAATTGACCTGCCCGATGCCAATGGCGGCCTTATTTATAAATTCACGGCATCAACTTCAATGCTATCAAAGATAGCAAAAACATCAACCCTTACTGCCTCCCGAAGTCCACTCATCAATCATATCGGCCCAATCCTGCAACATCGCCGCCCGCTGCTCGCGGTACTCAGCCTTGTTGTAGACAGCCCTCACGCCCTTCTGCTCGTGCGCCAGGCACTTCTCGATCCAGTCGGTGTTGTAGCCGGCCTCATGCAACAGCGTGCTGGCTGTGCGCCGCAAATCATGCGGTCCGAACTTGGTAAGTGACTTCCCATCTTTCTGCGCCGCCTTGTAAGTCAGCGTCAGCACCTGGTTAAGTGTGGCAGCGCTCATCGGCGCATCCGAGTCGTACCGTGATGGCAAAACGAAGTCGGAACCACCGGCAAAGGTTTTCATGGCAATGAAAATATCCAGAGCCTGCTGGGACAGAAATACCAGGTGCGGGTTACGGCGTTTCATCCGCTCCTTTGGAATCGTCCACAACGCTTCGCTGAAATTGATCTCGCTCCAGGTCGCATTGGTCAGCTCGCTCTTGCGCACCATCGTCAGCAATAACAGCTTGGCCGCCGCACGGTTTGTTGGGCTTGTGCCCACTCGCTCCATGTACTGGTACATCAGCCCAATTTCTTCTGGCGTCAACGCTCGGTCACGTGGCTCGAATCGAGCGATGCTTGTTGGGCGCACCAGTTCTGCCGGGTTTTCGACCTTCTGCCCACGCTCGATGGCCCAGCGAAATACCTGCAACACGATTTCACGCACATGAACGGCGGTGGCCGGTGCGCCTCGCTCAACAATGGCATCAGCCAGCGCCCGCAAGTCTTCGTGGGTGATCTCCACCAGCTTCTGATTGCTGAATTTCGGCTTCAGCTCACGCTCATAAACCGAGCGGCGCATATCGCGGGTGGAGTCGGCCATCTGGTAGCCACGCAGCCACTTCTCCGCCCAGGCACCGAACGTCTCTGCATCTTTCACCCGCGCCTTGTCTCGGGCTTTCTCCTTGGCCGGCGACTTGCCCGCCGCAACCATCTTCTTGGCGTCACCCAACAGCTCGCGGGCTTCGGCCAGGGTGATGCCACCGACACCATAACGCCCAAAGGTGATGGTCTCCTGCCGACCGTTGATTGAGTAGTTGTAACGGAACGAGATGGAGCCGGCTGGAGTCACTGCCACATAGAGACCTTCCCGGTCATTCACTTTGTAGAGTTTGTCCCTGGGCTTGAGATTGCGCAGCTTGGTATCGGTCAGCATGTACCTTGTCCTTCTTCGTCTCCGATACCATGCTGAAAAAATCTCGAATTTATCGTATTTTTTCTTACGAAACAGTAACTTATAGAATATTAATACCATGAACACACAAAAGAACGCAGCATGGTATCGGCATCAATCATGGCATCGCCAAACCATAATACCAGCTTTAATGCCATGCTCAAACGGTGCTTGGCGCTTCCTCCCGTTGCCAGATCGTGCCAAACACAAACAAAAAAAAGCCCGCAATTACGCGGGCTTAGCGGCATTTCATGCCATCAGGTGCCTGGCTGTGCCAGACGCGGAATCATTCCCACTCGATCGTCGCCGGCGGCTTGCCTGAGACGTCGTACACCACCCGGTTCAGCCCGCGCACTTCGTTGATGATGCGGTTGGAAACGCGGCCGAGCAGTTCGTACGGCAGGTGCGCCCAGTGCGCGGTCATGAAGTCGCTGGTGACGACGGCGCGCAGCGCGACGACGTTCTCGTAGGTGCGGCCGTCGCCCATGACGCCGACGCTCTTGACCGGCAGGAAGACGGCAAAGGCCTGGCTGGTCAGGTCATACCAGGTCTTGCCGACATCGGCTTCGGCACACAAGCCGGCAGCAGCATCGCGCTCGCTGGCGACGGTGGCGCGCAGTTCGTCGATGAAGATCGCATCGGCGCGTTGCAGCAGTTGCGCCGCCTTCTGCGTGACTTCACCGAGGATGCGCACGCCCAGGCCGGGGCCGGGGAACGGGTGGCGATAGACCATCTCACGCGGCAGGCCGAGGGCGACGCCGAGTTCGCGGACTTCGTCCTTGAACAGCTCGCGCAGCGGTTCGAGCAATTTGAGGTGCATGTCTTCCGGCAGGCCGCCGACGTTGTGGTGGCTCTTGATGGTGTGGGCGCCCTTCTTGCCCTTGCCGGCCGATTCGATCACGTCCGGATAGATGGTGCCCTGGGCCAGCCACTTGGCGGAGGTCAGCTTCTTCGACTCGGCCTGGAAGACCTCGACGAATTCCTTGCCGATGATCTTGCGCTTCTGCTCCGGGTCGGAGACGCCGGCCAGCTTGCCCATGAAGTCGTCGACCGCATCGACGCGAATGACCTTGACGCCAAGGTTGCGCGCGAACATGTCCATGACCATGTCGCCTTCGTTCAGGCGCAGCAGGCCGTGATCGACGAAGACGCAGGTCAGCTGGTCGCCGATGGCGCGGTGGATGAGCGCCGCGGCAACGCTCGAATCGACGCCGCCGGACAGGCCGAGGATGACGTCGTCGCTGCCAACCTGGGCGCGGATCGCCGCGACAGCTTCGGCGATGTAGTCGCCCATCACCCAGTCGGTACCGCAGCCGCAGATGCCATGCACGAAGCGTTCGAGGATGGCCCGCCCCTGCAGCGTATGGGTGACTTCCGGATGGAACTGGACGGCGTAGAAACCACGATCTTCGTCGGCCATCGCCGCGATCGGGCAGGACGGCGTCGAGGCCATGGTCTTGAAGCCGGGCGGCAGTTCCATCACGGAATCGCCGTGGCTCATCCACACCTTGAGCATGCCGTGGCCTTCGGCCGTGGTGAAATCGGCGATGTCCTTCAGCAGCGCCGTATGGCCGTGCGCCCGCACTTCCGAATAACCGAACTCGCGCGCCTTGCCGGCCGCTTCGGCGGTCATCACCTGGCCACCCAGTTGCTGGGCCATGGTCTGCATGCCGTAGCAAATACCGAGCACCGGGATGCCCAGTTCGAAAACGATCTTCGGCGCGCGCGGCGTATCGCCCTCGGTGACCGAACTCGGGCCGCCCGACAGGATGATGCCCTTGGCGCCGTAGTTGCGGATGAAGTCATCCGAGACGTCGTAGGGATGGATCTCGCAGAAGACCTTGGCTTCACGCACGCGACGGGCGATCAGCTGGGTGACCTGGGAACCGAAATCGAGGATGAGGATTTTCTGGTGGGACATGTTCACAACCTTGAATGAAAAAGGCGGCTGAATTAGCCGCCCTTCTGGACACTGGAACGATCAGTCGAGGTGATAGTTCGGCGCTTCCTTGGTGATCTGCACGTCGTGCACGTGCGACTCGCGGATGCCGGCCGAGGTGATCTCGACGAAACAGGCTTTCTCGTGCATGTCGGCGATGGTCGGCGTGCCCAGGTAGCCCATCGACGAGCGCAGGCCGCCCATCAACTGATGGATCACGGCCAGCACCGAGCCCTTGTACGGGACGCGGCCTTCGATGCCTTCCGGGACGAACTTGTCGACGTTGCCGGTGTTCTCCTGGAAGTAGCGATCCGAGGAGCCGGCCTGCATCGCGCCGAGCGAACCCATGCCGCGGTAGGACTTGTAGGAGCGGCCCTGGAACAGTTCGACCTCGCCCGGGGCTTCCTCGGTGCCGGCAAACAGGCCGCCGAGCATGACGGTGTCGGCACCGGCGGCAATCGCCTTGGCGATGTCGCCGGAGTAGCGGATGCCGCCGTCGGCGATCATCGGCACACCGGTGCCCTTGAGGGCTTCGGAAACGTTCTGGATGGCGGTGATCTGCGGCACGCCAACACCGGCGACGATACGCGTGGTGCAGATCGAGCCGGGGCCGATGCCGACCTTGACGCCGTCGGCGCCGGCATCGACCAGCGCCAGCGCAGCGTCGGCGGTGGCGATGTTGCCGCCGATGACCTGAATCTGCGGGAAATTCTGCTTCACCCAGCGCACGCGATCGAGCACGCCCTGCGAGTGACCGTGGGCGGTATCGACGACGACGACATCGACGCCGGCCTCGGCCAGCAGTTCAACGCGTTCTTCTGTCCCGGCACCGACGCCGACCGCAGCACCGGCGCGCAGACGGCCGCTGGCGTCCTTGTTGGCGAGCGGATGTTCGGTGGACTTGAGGATGTCCTTGACGGTAATCAGGCCGCGCAGCTCGAAGGCGTCATTGACCACCAGCACTCGCTCCAGGCGATGCGTGCGGATCAGTTCCTTGGCTTCCTCGACGCTGGCATCCTCGCCGACGGTGACCAGACGCTTGCGCGGCGTCATGATCGACTTCACCGGCTGGTCGAGATTGGTCTCGAAGCGCAGGTCGCGATTGGTGACGATACCGACCACCTTGCCCGACTTGTCGATCACCGGCAGGCCGGAAATGCGGTGCTGACGGGTGATCTCGATGACATCGCGGACCGTCATGTTCGGCGTGACAGTAAACGGGTCGCGCAGGATACCCGACTCGAAACGCTTGACCTTGGCCACTTCGGCGGCCTGGGCGCGGGACGAGAGATTCTTGTGGATGATGCCGATACCGCCTTCCTGGGCCATGGCGATGGCCAGGCGACCTTCCGTCACGGTATCCATGGCGGCGGAAAGCAGCGGCAGATTCAGGGTGATGTCGCGGGTCAGGCGGGTGGACAGACTGACGTCACGGGGAAGAACTTGAGAATGGGCGGGGACGAGCAGGACGTCGTCGAAAGTGAGGGCTTTTTGCAGAAGTCGCATGGCCTTTGATCCAAGGTCACAAAATCGTATTATACAGAAATCCGAGCCACGCCTTCACGAGCCAATCATGAACAAAGCCCTGTTTGCCGCACTATTGGTCGCTCCCGTCGTCATGCTCAGCGCTGCCCACGGGCAAACCTACCAATGGAAGGACAGCAGCGGCAAGACGGTGATTTCCGACTCACCGCCCCCCGGTTCGGCCAAAGCCAGCCGCTCGATCGGCGCCAAGCAGCCGGCGGTAGTCACCGGCAGCGCTGAAACCGAATCCGAAAAGGGCAAGACGGAAAAGGCGGCAGCGAGCGCCCCGCAAACCATCGCCGAAAAGGAACTGGAATTCCGCAAGCGCCAGCAGGAATCCCGGGAAAAGGCGGAAAAGGAAGAAAAGGAAGCCGCCGCCGCCCGTGAGAAACGCGACACCTGCGAACGTGCCCGCAACAATTATCGGTTGCTGCAATCCGACACACCACTTTCCCAACCGAATGGTCAAGGGAGGCTGCAGACCATGGATGCCGCAAAACGCAGCCAGGAACTCGAACGCACCCGCCGTATCATGCAGGAAGCCTGCAAGTAGGAGACGGCAAGTTCAGCGCAATCAGGCGTCGGTTTCCCCGGCGCCTTTTTTCATGGCCTTGCCTTCAGCGGCGCGCTGCTTGCGCACCTCCTTCGGATCGGCAATCAACGGCCGATAGATTTCCACGCGATCGAAGTCGCGAAGCGCAGCGTCGAGCTTCGAAAGCTTGTTCCAGATGCCGAACTTGTTTTTCTGGAGATCGATTTCCGGATACTTCGCCAACAACCCGGAAGCCTCGACAGCCTGCTGCAACGTCGCCCCCGGCGCCAGACGCAGACGGATCACTTCCTGGCGCGTCGGCAGCGGATAACAGACTTCGACATTGATCATTTCATCAGCCATGACTGGCTCCATAAACCTGTGCGGCACGGCGCACGAAGGCATCGACAAAAGTGTTGGCAATATGGCTGAAGACTGGGCCGATCACCTTCTCGAACAGCTTGCTGGAAAACTCGTAGTGGAGGTGAAATTCGATCTTGCAGGCATGCTCGGCGAGCGGCCGGAAATGCCAGGCCCCTTCGAGCCGACGAAAAGGTCCGTCAACCAGACGAATCTTCATCAAGGTCGGGATTTCCTTGTCGTTTTCGGTGGTGAAACTCGACTTCACGGCATGGTAGTTGATGTGCAGGGTGGCAACCGTTTTCCGCTCGTCGCGGTGCTTCAGTTCGGTGCGACCACACCACGGCAGGAAAGCGGGATAGTCCTCGCAACGATCGACCAGTTCGAACATCTGCAAGGCGGAGTATTCGATCAAGACGGTTTTTTGGACCTGGGCCATGCTGCAGCGGTATTCCTGTAATCCTGTAGAATCGCGGATTTTAATGGAACGCGCGGCGGCATGAGCATCACGGTCAATAAAAAAGCCTTTCACGACTACTTCATCGAAGAGAAGTACGAGGCCGGCATCGTGCTCGAAGGCTGGGAAGTCAAAGCGATCCGCGCCGCCCGGATGAACATCAAGGAATCCTACGTGATCATCCGCCACGGCGAGTTGTTCCTGATCGGCATGCACATCACGCCGCTATCCACCGCCTCCACGCACAATCGGCACGACCCGGTGCGCACCCGCAAGCTCCTCCTGCACGCCCGCGAAATCGGCAAACTGATCGGCAAGGTCGAGCGCGCCGGCTACGCCTTGGTCCCTCTTGACCTGCACTTCGTCCGCGGCCGCATCAAGCTCGAAATCGGCCTCGCCAAGGGCAAAAAGCAACACGACAAACGTGCCGACCAACAGGAGAAGGAAGGCAAACGCGAGGCCCAACGGGCGATGAAGGAAAAACTGCGCTGAGCGCAATGAGCATGGATACCCTGCTCTACTGGGTCGGCATGGCGGCAGTTGCCGTCTATGCGCTGACCGGCGTGCTCGACTCGGCGCGCAAGCGGATGGACCTGATCGGCGCCCTGCTGGTCGCCGTTGCCACCGCACTGGGCGGCGGCACCGTGCGCGACCTCCTGCTCGACCGCCAAGTATTCTGGGTGGTTGACCAGACCTATCTGATGGCCGCCTTGAGTACCGGCATCCTTGCCTTCATCCTCGTCCGCCACCGCCGCCTGCCAGCCAGCCTGTTCCTGATCCCGGATGCCATCGGTCTCGCGCTGTTTACCATCGTTGGTACCCAGGTCGCGTTGCAGTGGCATACCCCATGGTTGACCGCCAGCCTGATGGGCGTCATTACCGGCGTTGTCGGCGGGGTGTTGCGCGACATCCTGTGCAACGATGTCCCCAGCGTATTCCTCAAAGGCGAGCTGTATGCGACAGCGGCGTGGCTCGGGGCCTTGTCGCTGATCGCCCTGCAAGCCCTGGGCATGGCGCCGGTTGAAGCGACCTGGGTGGCGATGGGTGTCGTCCTTCTGCTGCGCCTGCTGGCACTGCGTTTCAAATTGACACTGCCGGCTCTGGGCTAGAATCGACAGGTCGCGCAAAGCCGGCAACACAAAAGCATTGCTTTCGCCTATGCTGTTCATGAAATGAAAAGCGTCCGTATCGTACTCGCCGATGATCAATTGCTGGTTCGCGCCGGCATCCGGGCCTTGCTGGAAAGCCTGCCCGGCTACGCCGTCGTTGCCGAATGCGCCAGCGGCGCCGAGGTGCCGGCGGCGATTGCAGCGAAACAGCCGGATGTCCTGCTGCTCGACATTGCCATGCCAGGCCCCTCGGGGATCGAGGTCGCAAAGATGCTGCGCAGCCACGACGGCGAGTTGCGCATCCTCGTCCTGTCGAGCATCGAGCGCCGGGAGATTGTCGAGCGGGCGCTGAACGCTGGCGTCAACGGCTACCTGCTCAAGGATTTCCTGCTCGACGAACTGCAACTGGCGTTGACTACGGTACTCGCCGGCCGCCCTTTCCTGTCGCCCAAGATTCGCGATCTGATCAAACTCCCTGGCGGCAATGAAAACGATCGCGGCGAACGATTGACCACGCGGCAGATCGAAATCCTGCGCCTGGTGGCGGGTGGCAGCACGACCAAGGAAATCGCCCGGCAACTCGAAATCAGCCCGAAGACCGTGGAATTTCATCGCGCCCGCCTGATGCAGCGCATCGGCGTACACGACGTGACCGGGCTAACGCGCTTCGCCGTCCAGAACGGCTTGATCTACTGAACGTTCAGGGCGCCGCCGCAGCGCCTCCTTCGCCGAGATAGCTCAGCAATTCGGCGCGAACTCCGGACAGCGAATCGCGCAAGCGGGTGCTGCGGGCCAGCCAATCGACCTGTACGCCATCGCGGCGATGACAATAAAGCATGTATTCCAGTTCGCGCGCCAGCGCCACCGTCTGGTGGGCGGAAAACAGGACGCAACTGCTGCGGATGTCATGCGCGGCATCCTGCATCGCCAGAATGTCATGATCGGCGGCAGCCCGTTCCAGACGGGCGACCAGTTGAGGATAATTTTCCAGAAAAATGCGGATAAGCCGTTCCGCTGCAGCTCGATTGCGTCCCAGATTGACCAGCAAGTAATCCAGGTTGCACGCCTGCCCGTCTTTGTTCTCGTCGATTGCATCCGACATGGACGAACACCTTCTTGTTCTTCGTGTTGTTCGTCATAGCTTAGAAACAAAGGTCGGATCGGGGAACCGGGTATTACCCTAGGGGAACAGGCGCCTGGCGAACAGCAGGTCTTCCCAGGCCTTGGCCTTGTCGTGCTGACTGCGCAACAGGTAGGCCGGATGATAGGTCACGGCGACCGGAATGCCGGCGTATTCGAAACGCTTGCCGCGCATGCCCGCCAATGCACCGTCGTTGCCAAGTATGGTGTGGGCGGCCGCCTTGCCAAGGAGAACGATGACTTTCGGCTTGAGCAGTGCGATCTGCCGTTCCAGCCAGGGGCGACAGGCGGCCATCTCGGCTGCCTCCGGAGTACGGTTGTTGGGCGGCCGGCACTTGACGGCGTTGGCGATATACACCTTGTTGCCGCGCGTCATGCCCAGCGCATCCAGCATGGCGTCGAGCAGTCTGCCGGCCTGCCCGACGAAAGGCTCGCCGCGCGCATCTTCCTCGGCCCCCGGCCCTTCGCCGATGAACAGCCAGTCCGGGCTGTGATCGCCGACTCCTGGCACCACCTGGCGACGCTGCTTGCAAAGCTCGCAGGCCCGGCAGTCGCGAATCCCCGCCAGCAGCTCCGGCCAGTCAAACTCGGCCACCGTACTTGCCGGTTCTGTTTCTGTCCGCGCCAGGTTTTCCGTTACCGGAGCCGCCGACTGCGGCGGTGTTTCGATCACCGTCGGCGCGACCGCGCCAGGCGACTCTGAAGTGTTGTCGGGAATCGGCTCGCGCAAAACCCACAGCGGCGAAATCCCCATTTCGACCAGCATCTGTTCACGGCTCAGCGGCATGCCGGCAACTCCTTCTGGAAAACCAGCGCATCCTCGCGCCCCTGGCGCGCCGGATAGTAGTCCTTGCGCCGACCGATCTCGTGGAAACCGAAATGCCGATACAGCGCCACGGCGCGTGCATTACCTGGACGAACCTCGAGAAACATCCAGTGCGCCCCGTTCTGCGCGGCGTTCGTCATCGCCTGGCGCAGCAGTCGTGCACCGAAACCGCGGCCCTGATGTTGCGATGCGATCCCGATATTGAGCAGATGCGCTTCGTCGAGCACCTGCATGACTACCGAAAAACCGATCACCTCGCCGCCAATGCTGGCGATCCAGGCGCTGTAACCGGCATGCAGCGAGTCAGCGAAGTTGCCCCGCGTCCAGGGAAAGTCCTGCAACGAGGCTTCGACCGCGGTGACTGCCTCGAGGTCGGCAACGGCCATCGGGAAAAATTCCACGGCAAGTGCCGCGACGCCGTTCACGCCCGACCGCCTTCGCGCAGGCGCTCGGCGACGGTTTTTGCCACCTTGTCGCGGACATAGAGTGGCGCCGCCAGTGCCGGATCGATGACCTCCCCTGCCAGCAGGCGTGGCACCGCCAGCCTGGCAACCCAGGCGGCTTGCGGCAGTACGTCCGCCTGCAGCGCAAAGCCGGCGGACAGCAAGCGTTCGGCCACCGCCGGATAGGCTGCCAGGGCATTGCCGCAAGCCAGCCAGCCGGCGCCGCTCTCCTGCCAAACCAGTTCGGCAGGCGGAATGACGCGAATCTCGTCAATCAGGACAGGCGAAGTATCAGCATTCCGGTAGGCAGCCGCATAAACCTCACCCATGCGTGCATCGAGCAAGCTGAGCACCTGGCTGCCGCCACTGGCTGCCGCCATGCATTCCAGGCTGGTCACCGGCAGCAGCGGAAGATCGGCCGCCAGCGCCAGTCCCTGGGCGGCGCCGCAGGCGACGCGCAAGCCGGTGAAAGCCCCCGGGCCGACGCCGAAGGCGATGCCGTCGAGCGCGTTGACCGTCGTTCCGGCCCGGGCGAGTAATTCGCGCACCAGCGGCAACAGGGTTTCGGAGTGCGAGCGCCCGTCCGGGCAAGCGCTTTCGAGCACGACGCCATCGCGCCATAGCGCGCAGCCACCGTGCTCGGTCGAAGTTTCAAGGGCCAGGATCTGCATGGGCCGACATTCTACCGGAGGCGGCCGAAGTTCAGTCGCGGCGATGTCTCCGCTCGTGACGCCAGTCCCGGTCCTGCCTTTCGTGCTGCTGGCGCATCTCGTCGCGCAAGCGCTGCCGCTCTTCCCGCGGCCACTCCTGCCAGCGCTGCCCGGGATCGTCGCGCTGCTGCCGACGATCATAAGCATCCTGGCGCCAGTTCTCGCGCATCTGCCGACGCAACTCCCGGCGATCGTCAGAGGGAAAATCATAACGATGGTCGCCGGCAGCCACTGGCCCTGCCGGCAACAGCAGCAACATGGCGAGAAGCGGAACGATCAGGCGGACTTTCATCTTGCGCAGCATTTTATAGCGTTTTCCAGACGCAACCATTGTCCGACTTGGGCCGCCCAAAGGATCGATCGAGTTGTAATCGAATGTTTCCTGCGCCCGGCCGGGATATCCTTTGTTACCATTTCCCGCATTGCCAGCCGGCGCACCCATTATCCTTGCCGCATGAACGAAAACAACCAGCACATTCTCGTCGTCGATGACGACGCCCGCCTGCGTGACCTGCTGACCCGTTACCTCGGCGAACAGGGTTTCGTCGTCAAGGCGGTCGGCGACGCCCAGCAGATGGAAAAGACGCGCAGCCGCGAGCATTACCACCTGATCGTCCTCGACCTCATGCTGCCCGGCGAGGACGGCCTGTCGATCTGCCGCCGCCTGCGCGGCCAGGGCGACCGGACGCCGATCATCATGCTCACTGCCAAGGGCGACGAGGTCGATCGTATCGTCGGCCTCGAAATGGGCGCCGACGACTACCTGCCCAAGCCTTTCAATCCGCGCGAACTGCTCGCCCGCATCCACGCCGTGATGCGCCGCCAGGGTAACGTGCCGCCGGGCGCGCCGGAAGAAGCGCTGGAAGCCGTCCGCTTCGGCAACATCGAAGTCGATTTCTCGGCCCGCACGCTGAAGCGCGGCGATGAAGTCCTGCCGCTGACCACCGGCGAGTTCGCCGTCCTCAAGGTGTTGCTGCAGCATCCGCGGCAGCCGCTGTCGCGCGACAAGCTGATGACCCTGGCCCGCGGCCGCGAACAGGGGCCGTTCGACCGCGCCATCGACGTCCAGGTGTCGCGCCTGCGCAAGCTGATCGAGAACGATCCTTCGCAACCGCGTTACCTGCAGACGGTCTGGGGCTTCGGCTACGTCTTCATGCCGGACGGCGCCGCCCGGGAAAGCTGATGCCGCGCTCGTTGCTGGCGCGCACCTTCTTCTTGCTCGCCTTGCTGGTGCTATCGAGCACCGCCGGCTGGCTGGCGCTGTTCAGTCACATCGACGTCGAACCGCGGGCCCGCGAATCGGCGGCGATGGCGACCTCGGCGGTCAACCTGATCCGCGCCTCGATCTTCGCCGCCGCGCCGGACAAACGTCCGCGCCTGTTCGCCGAATTCGCCTCGACCGAAGGCATCCGCCTGCTCCCCGCCGAAGAGCAGGACCAACTGGTGCCGATGCCGGAATCGCGCTTCCACGAGTTGATGCGGGACACGATCGTCTCCCGCCTCGGTCCGACGACGCGGATCGCCGCCGAGGTCAATGGCGAACCCGGTTTCTGGGTCAGCTTCCGCCTCGACCCGAAGGACGACGACGAGTTCTGGCTGGTCCTGCCGCGTGAGCGGGTAACGCGCGATTTCGCGACACGCTGGCTGAGTTGGGCGGCGCTGGCGGTAAGTCTGGCACTAGTCGTCGCCTGGCTGATCGCCTCGCGCCTGAGCCGGCCGCTGAAGGCGCTGGCGCGCTCGGCGCGGGCGGTCGGTCGCGGCCAGACACCGACGCCGGTAGCCGAAGACGGCGCCGAGGAAATGCGCGCGCTGGCCGTCGCCTTCAACACCATGGCCAGCGACCTCGCCCGCCACGAGAAAGATCGCTCGGAAGTGCTCGCCGGCATCTCGCACGACCTGCGCACGCCGCTTACCCGCCTGCGCCTGGAAGCGGAATTGAGCGTCAGCGACGAAACGGCGCGCCAGGGCATCGTCGCCGACATCGAGCAGATGGAGTCGGTGATCTCGCAGTTCATGGATTACGCCCGCGCCGAATCGGGCGAAGTACCCGAAGCCACCGACCTCGCCGCACTGCTGGCGGCGATCGGCGAACGCCAGGCAGCCATTGGTCGGCCGCTCGACGTCGACCTCGACGGCGTGAGCAGCGCCAAAATCCGCCCCAAAGCGGTCAGCCGGGCGGTGATCAACCTGATCGACAATGCCTGGAAATACGGCGGCGGCGCGGTCAGCCTGACGGCCAAAGCGATCAACGACGAAATCCGCATCGAAGTCGCCGACTGCGGACCGGGCATCCCGGAAAGCCAACTGGAGCGTCTAAAGCGCCCCTTCACCCGGCTCGAAGTGGCACGTACCGATGTCACCGGCACCGGCCTCGGCCTCGCCATCGTCGAGCGCATCGCCCGCTTGCACGGCGGACGGCTGGAACTGCTGGCCAATCCGGGCGGCGGCCTGCTCGCCCGGCTAGTCCTGAAGTCAGCCTAAGGCCAGACGACGCGATAAAGCGATCCGCTCGCCGACGGTTGCGAACGGACCAGAACGAAGCCCTGGCACGACCAGCCGCGCGGCTCCAGTACCTCACTCGGCGGTGCCTGGGTGGCCTTGCGCAGCAATGTGACGTGCGGGAAAAATCCCGTTTTTCCCCGATCGACCGCAAAGCCCGCCGCCATCACCTGCTCGCGCAGGGTCGCCGCCAGTTCGCCCAGCCCGGCCGGCGGCGCGCTGCAACCGGCCCAGACGATGCGGTTGTGCGGCCAGTAGCCGAGGCGATCGAGCGTCAACTCGAATGGCGGAAGTACCAGCCCTTGTGCTGCGGCGGCGAGTTCCGGCAAGCGTGATGCGTCAATGTCGCCGACGAAGGCCAGCGTCAGATGCACGGTGTCGGCGCGTGTCGGTTTGCCGCCGCAGGTTTGCGCCAATTGCCCTGCGAAATCCGCGAGATCGTCGGCCAGCGCGGCCGGTGGCCAGAGGGCGAAGAAAACGCGGGCGGTGGCTTCAGTCGCCACAGACGACGAGAACGACCGCCTGCGCCTCGATCGCTTCCTCGCGGCCGAGGTAGCCGAGCTTCTCGTTGGTCTTGCCCTTGAGGTTGACGCAATCGACGCCGATGCCGAGGTCGGCGGCGATGTTGGCGACCATCGCCGGTGCGTGCGGCGCCAGCTTCGGCTTCTGGGCGATCAATGTCGCGTCGACGTTCACCGGCCGCCAACCCTTCTCGGCGAGCAGCGCGACGGTGGCGCGCAGCAGGACACGGCTGTCGGCACCGGCATAGCGCGGGTCGGTATCGGGAAAATGGCGGCCGATGTCGCCGAGCGCGACGGCACCAAGCAGCGCGTCGGTGATCGCATGGAGCAGCGCGTCGGCGTCGGAATGGCCGAGCAGCCCGGTCGGATGCTCGATCTCGACGCCGCCGAGGATCAGCTTGCGGCCTTCGACCAGCTTGTGCACGTCGTAGCCCTGCCCGACCCGGATGTTCATTTGCGTCCTCTCAGGATCATCGCGGCCAGCGCCAGGTCGGCCGGAAAAGTGACTTTCAGGTTGGTCGAATCGCCGCGCACCAGTTTCGGTTTCAGACCGAGCGCCTCGATGGCGCCGGCTTCGTCGGTGACGGCATTATGTTTGCTCAGCGCCTCGACCAGTCGACCGTAGCGGAACATCTGCGGGGTCTGCGCCTGCCACAGGCCGTCGCGCGGCTCGGTAGCAGCGACGCGCTGGTTGGCGTCAGCGCGTTTCAGCGTATCGGCAACCGGCACCGCGAGGAGACCGCCGACCGGATCGTCGGCCAGTTCGTCGCACAGCGCGTCGAGCATCGGCCGGCTGAGGCAGGGGCGCGCCGCGTCATGGACCAGGATCCAGTCGTCGTCGGCTGCCGCCATCGCCGCCGCCTGCAGTCCGTTGCCGACGCTTTCGGCGCGCGTGGCGCCGCCGCAACGCACGGTTTCCAGCTTGGGCCCGAGTTCCGACCAATCGTGGCGTGGCCACCACGGGTCGTCCGGCGCCAGCACCACCCAGACGCGTTCGATCGCGGGGTGCGCGGTCAACGCCGCCAAAGTGTGGAAAATCAGCGGCCGGCCGAGCAGGTCGAGGTACTGTTTCGGCTTCTCGGCGCCGAAGCGCGCGCCGCTGCCGGCAGCGGGAACGATTGCGTAATGTCTGGGCATGGCTTAATTTTAACGAAGAACAAGGAAAAGAGAGGCAAGCCATGAGTTTCGTCGTTCCCGAACTGGCCGCACCGGTCGAGGCATTCGCCACCGCCCTCGGCATCGGCCTGCTCATCGGCATGGAGCGCGAACGGCGGCCGGACTCCGCCGCTGGCTTGCGCACCTTCTCGCTGGTTGCCATGCTCGGCTGCCTGTTCGCCATGCTCGGCGAGAAAAGCGGCGGACCGTGGCTGCTGGCAGTCGGCCTCGTTGTCGTCGCGGCATCGATGGTCGCCTCCAACTTTTCGTCGCAACAGGAGGAGCAATACCGCGGCTTCACCTCGGAAGCGGCGATCATCGTCACCTACGGCCTGGGTGCCGCGGTCTGGTACGGTTACGCGACGCTGGCGGTGATGCTGGCGATCACGACGACGGTGCTGCTCTACTTCAAGGCCGAGCTGAAACAGTTCAGCGAACGGACGACGCCGAAAGATCTCAATTCCATCCTGCAGTTCGCGGTGCTGTCGCTGGTCATCCTGCCCATCCTGCCGAATTCGAGCTTCGGCCCCTACGCGGCGATCAACCCGCGCCAGGTATGGTGGATGGTGGTGCTGATCTCCGGCCTGGCGCTCGCCGGCTACCTCGCCCTGCGCATCATCGGCGCCCGCCACGGTGCCGCGGTGCTCGGCATCTTCGGCGGCCTCGCCTCGTCGACGGCGACAACCATGATGTTCTCCCGCCACGCCGCCGAGCACGGTCACCTGGTCCGCATGTCGGCGATCGTCATCCTGATCGCCAACGTCATGGTCATGATCCGCCTCGGCATCATCGCCAGCATCGTCGCGCCCGGGCTGATCGGGCCGGTTGCCACCGTTTTCGCCTGCGGCATCGTCCCCGGCGTGATCATGTCGCTGTACGGCTGGAAGATCCTCAACGAGGCCGGCGAGCTGCCGATGCCGGAAGTGAAGAACCCGACCGAACTGAAAACCGCCGTTTCCTTCGGCCTCCTCTACGCCGTCGTCCTGCTCGCCGCCGCCTGGTTGCAGGACATCGCCGGCAACAGCGGCCTCTATATCGTCGCCCTGGTTTCCGGCCTGACCGACGCCGACGCCAGCGTGTTGTCCACGCTGCGCATGTTCAACCTGGAACGCGTGCTCGGCGCCGACGCGGTGATCGCCGTGACGCTGGCGCTGGTCGCCAACCTGGTGTTCAAGATCGGCCTGGTGGTCAGCATCGGCGGCCGGGTGCTGGCCCGCCACGCCTTGCCCGGTCTGCTGGCAATCGGCGCCGGCATGGGCGTCGGCCTGTTGCTGGTGTGAAGGAGGGATGATGAACGCGATCCGCCCGCCGGCCGTCGCCGGAATGTTCTACCCGGCCTCGCCAGCGACCCTGCGCGCCGATGTCGACCGCCTGCTCGCCACCGCGCCGGCATCGACGATGGCGCAACCCAAGGCGCTGATCGTGCCGCACGCCGGCTATATCTATTCCGGGCCGACCGCCGCCCGCGCCTACGCGGCGCTGGCACCGTGGCGGGCGACGATCCGCCGCGTCGTGCTGCTCGGGCCGACGCACCGGGTTGCCGTGCGCGGCCTCGCGCTGCCGGCCAGCGAAGCCTTTGCCACGCCGCTCGGCAAGGTACGCGTCGACGCCGCCGCCCGCGCCGCAATCGCCGGTCTGCCGCAGGTCGTCGTCAGCGAGACGGCGCACGCCCGGGAACACTCGCTGGAGGTCCATCTGCCCTTCCTGCAGCGCGCCCTCGACGACTTCAGCCTGCTGCCGCTGGCCGTCGGCCAGGCGTCGCCGGAAGCCGTCGCCGAAGTGCTCGAACGGCTGTGGGGCGGGCCGGAGACGCTGCTCGTCATCAGCTCCGACCTGTCGCATTTCCTGCCCTACGCCACGGCGCAACAGGTCGACGGCGAGACCTGCCGCCACATCCTCGATCTGGCGGCGGACATCGACCCGCACCAGGCCTGTGGTGCCTTCCCGGTCAACGGTCTGCTGCTCGCCGCACAACGCCACGGCCTGCGACCGAGCCTGCTCGACCTGTGCAACTCCGGCGACACCGCCGGCGACCGCCAGCGTGTCGTCGGTTACGCCGCCTTCGCTTTCCACGAGGCCGATCATGGATGATCTTGGCAACGCCCTGCTCCGCCACGCCCGCGCCGCCATCGCCGAAGCGCTTGGCGAACCGGCACCAGCCGCGCCCGACCTGGCTGGGCTGTACGACCCCGGCGCCACCTTCGTCACCCTGACCCAGGGCGGCGAACTGCGCGGCTGCATCGGCAGCCTCGAAGCACACCGGCCATTGCTCGACGACGTGCGCGCCAACGCCCGCGCCGCCGCCCTGCGCGATCCGCGCTTCCCGCCGCTGGTGGCCAGCGAACTGCAACGCACCCGCGTCGAGGTCTCGCTGCTGACACCGGCCGAGCCGCTGCCGGTCGCCTCCGAAGCTGACGCCTGCCGCCAGTTGCGCCCCGGTGTCGATGGCGTGATCTTTACCGCCGGCGGCCGCCGCGCCACCTTCCTGCCGCAGGTCTGGGAGCAACTGCCCGAGCCGACCGAATTCCTCGCCCGCCTGCGCCAGAAGGCCGGGCTGCCGGCCAGCTACTGGGGGCCGGACGTCCGCCTGGCGCGCTACGCGGTGCGCAAATGGAAGGAAGACCCATGCTGAATCCCGAATCGGCGCATCCCGGCCGCTGGTGGCACGCCTTGCCGGACGGGCGACTGCAGTGCGACCTCTGCCCGCGCGACTGCCAGTTGCACGAAGGGCAGCGCGGCGCCTGCTTCGTCCGCCGCATGGTCGATGGACAGATGCAGCTGACCACGTACGGGCGCTCGTCGGGCTTTTCCATCGACCCCATCGAGAAGAAGCCGCTCAACCATTTCTACCCGGGCAGCAGCATCCTCTCCTTCGGCACCGCCGGCTGCAATCTCGCCTGCAAGTTCTGCCAGAACTGGGACATCTCGCGCTCCAAGGACATGGACCGCCTGATGGACGCCGCGTCACCCGCCTCGATTGCCGCAGCGGCGCGCCACCACGGCGCCGACGCGGTGGCCTACACCTACAACGACCCGGTGATCTTCGCCGAATACGCCATCGACACCGCGCAGGCCTGCCGCGCCGCCGGCGTGCGCAACGTCGCCGTCACCGCCGGCTATATCCACCCGGTGCCGGCGCGCGAGTTCTTCGCAGTCATGGACGCCGCCAACGTCGACCTCAAGGCCTTCACCGACGACTTCTACCGCAGCCTGTGCGGCGGCCGGCTGCAGCCGGTGCTCGACACGCTGGCGCTGATCCGCCATGAAACGGATTGCTGGCTGGAAATCACCACCCTGCTGATCCCCGGCAAGAACGACAGCGACAGCGAAATCGACGCACTGGCGAAGTGGGTGCATGGCGAACTCGGCGCCGAGGTGCCGCTGCACTTCACCGCCTTCCATCCCGACTGGAAGCTCGACCAGTTGCCGCCGACGCCGGCCGCGACACTCGCCCGGGCCCGCCGCATCGCCCGCGACGCCGGCCTGCACCACGTCTATACCGGCAACGTGCACGATACCGACGGCGGCACCACCTGCTGCGCGCACTGCCAGGCGCCGCTGATCGTCCGCGACTGGTACGAGATCCGCCGCTATGCGCTCGACGCCGAGGGCCGCTGCCCGCACTGCGGCACCCCTCTGGCTGGCCGCTTCGGGCCAACACTCGGCCGCCAGGGCCAGGCCTTCGGCGCCCGCCGCGTCACGGTGAGGATCGCCGCATGAGACGCGACCTCCTGCTCGACACGCCAACCGGCCGCCTGCATGGCCAGCTAGCGCTGCCGGACAATCCGAAAGGCCTGGTGCTGCTGCCCCGTCCGCATCGGGTCACGGTTGACGATGCCGTCGCCACGACCTTCCAGCAGAACGGCTACGCCGTGCTGGCGATGGAGTTGCTCAACGGCCGTGAGGTGCAGTTTGCCGACGCGACGCAGGACGTCGCCCGCCTGACCCGTCGCCTGCTCGACATCCTCGACCTGATCCGCGACGACGGCGACATGGAGCACCTGCCCTGCGCCATCCACGCCCGGGACGAACTGGTGCCGGCGGCGGTTCGCGTCGCCGCCCAGCGCGATCGCCAGGTGCTGGCGCTCTGCCTCTGCGACGGCCTGATCGACCGGGCCGGCGTGCAGGCGCTGGAATTGCTGACGGCGCCGCTGCTGATGCTGTTCTCGGCGACGGAAGAGAATTCGTCGCAAGCCTGGCAGCGGGCGCTCAAGTATCTGTCCTGCCCGCTCGAAGCGCAGCGCCTGACGGCCGAGGACAATCCCGCCGTAGCGGCGGTGAAATGGTTCGCGCAGCGCTTGCCGCGACCGGCTACTTCTTGAGCTGTTTCTTGTATTCGGCGAACTTGGTCGCCCATTCGACAAAGGAAATTTCTTCCAGGCTGATCTGGCGCCGTTCCCCGTTGCGCCGTTCAACCCCGTATTTCGGAGTGCCATGCGGATTGCTGCGGCGTTCGCGGCCGGCACGTTTTTCGTCAAAGATGGTCATGGGATTGAAACAAAAATGCGGATGGTCTGAACGCGATAGCGCGATCATATAATGCAGCCCTCGACTTGCGCATCCCCCTCATTGAAATCCCCATGCTCCGCAAATTCCGCATCCTGCTCCTGCTTCTCGTCCTGGCCACCGTCGCTCTTGCCGCCTGGCGTGCGGAAAGCCGGCTGACCTCCTGGGAGCGCACCGTCCATGTCGCGCTCTATCCGCTCGCCGCCGACGAATCGCCGAAAACCGCGGACTACCTGAAAAGCCTGGACAGCGACAGTTTCGCAGAAATCGCTCAGTGGATCGATCAGGAGATGCAGCGCCACGGCAAACGCGTGCTGCAGCCGGTGGTCATCCGTGTTGCCCCGGCGCAGCAGGCTTTGCCGCCGCTTCCGGCGGCCGGCGGGAGCGCCCTCGACAACCTGCTGTGGAGCCTCAAGCTGCGCTGGTGGGCGGCAAAGCACGACGACATTGCCGGGCCATCGCCGCAGATTCGCCTCTTCGTCCTCTATCACGACCCGGACAGCAACACGCAACTCGATCACTCGGTCGGCCTCAGCAAGGGACAGCTCGGCCTGATCCACGCCTACGCCAGCCGCCGCCAGCAGCGCCAGAACGCCGTCGTCATCGCCCACGAGATGCTGCACACCTTCGGCGCCACCGACAAGTACGACTTGCGCAGCCTGCAACCTATCTTCCCCGACGGCTACGCCGAACCGGAGCGACAGCCCCGCCTGCCGCAGCGCCTGGCCGAAATCATGGGCGGCCGCATCCCGCTGGCGAAGGATCAGGCCGAGATGCCGGCCAGCCTGCGCCAGGCAGTGATCGGCCCGCTCACCGCGCGCGAGATCGGCCTGACGCCGTAGGGGGCGGGCGGTACAGCGGCTATAATCCCAGCCCCGTCGTTTGACCCTGCCGCCGTGTCCGCTGCCCCATCCCTGATTCAACTTCCCGCCCTGCCCAGACCCGGGCAGCGCGTCGATCTCGAAGCGCTCGCCGGTTCGGCCGATGCACTGACGCTAGCTGAACTGGCCGCCGCCAATCCCGGACGGACGCTGGCCGTGGTCACCGCCAGTGCCGCCGACGCGCAGCGCCTGCTCGAAGAAATCCCCTGGTTCGCACCGCAACTCAAGGTCCGCCTGCTGCCGGACTGGGAAACCCTGCCCTACGACCATTTCTCGCCGCACCAGGACCTCGTCTCCGAGCGCCTGGCAACACTGTGGGCGGCATTGCAGGGCGAGGTGCAGATCCTGCTGGTGCCGGCGGCGACCGCGGTCAACCGGCTGGCGCCGCCGGAATTCATGGCTGCCTACACCTTTGAATTCAGGAAGGGCCAAACGCTCGACGTCGAGAAATTCCGCGCCCAGGTCACCCTGGCCGGTTACGCCAACGTCACTCAGGTCGTCTCGCCCGGCGAATACTCGATCCGCGGCGGCCTGATCGACCTCTTCCCGATGGGCTCGCAACTGCCCTACCGGCTCGACCTGTTCGACGACGAGGTCGAGAGCATCAAGACCTTCGATGTCGACACCCAGCGCACCGTCTACCCGGTGCCGGAAGTCCGCCTGCTGCCGGCGCGCGAGTTCCCGTTGGACGACAAAGGGCGCACCCATTTCCGCCAGGCCTTCCGCGAGCGTTTCGAGGGCGACCCGGCCAAGTCGGGCATCTACAAGGACATCTCGACCGGCATCGCCAGCGCCGGCATCGAGTACTACCTGCCGCTGTTCTTCGACGAGACGGCGACGCTGTTCGACTACCTGCCCAAGGACGCGATCTTCGTCACCCACGGCGACGCGCCGGCCGCCATCGCCGCCTTCTGGAACGACACCCGCTCGCGCTACAACCTGCTGCAGGGCGACAAGGCGCGGCCGCTGCTGGCACCGGAAGAACTGTTCCTCACCGACGAAGCCTTCTTCACCGCCGCCAAGGCATACGGCCGGCTGGCGCTCGACGCGAAGAACACCGCCACCGGCAAGCTGCCCAACGTCGCCGTCGACCGCCGCAGCGACGATCCGCTCGGCGCATTGAAGAACCATCTCGCCAGCTATCCCGGGCGCGTGCTGCTGCTCGCCGAGACCGCCGGCCGCCGCGAGACGCTGGCCGCGATGTTCGCCGAACACGGTCTCAGGCCCGCTGCCTGCGCCGACTTTGCCGCCTTCGCCAGCGGCAGCGAACGCCTGGCGCTGACCGTCAGCCCGCTGCAGCAAGGCTTTGCCCTCGACCGCGTCGCCTTCATCAGCGAAACCGAGCTGTTCGCCGGCAGCCCGCGCCGCACCCGGCGCGAAGCGGCGCGCAAGGCGAGCTTCGACAACTGGCTGAAGGACCTGACCGAGCTCAAGGTCGGCGACCCGGTGGTGCACGAAAGCCACGGCATCGGCCGCTATCGCGGCCTGGTACGGATGGATCTCGGCCTCGGCGAGCAGGAATTCCTCGAACTGCACTACGCCAACGACGCCAAGCTCTTCGTGCCGGTGGCGCAACTGCACGTGATTTCGCGCTATTCCGGCGCCGAGCCGGACGCCGCACCGCTGCACACGCTCGGTTCCGGCCAGTGGGAAAAAGCCAAGCGCAAGGCCGCCGAACAGGCGCGCGATACCGCCGCCGAACTGCTCGCGCTCTACGCCGCGCGCGCCGCCCGTCAGGGCCACGCCTTCGATTTTTCGGAAAACGACTACGAGGCTTTCGCCGACGGCTTCGGCTTCGAGGAAACCGCCGACCAGGCGCAGGCCATCGCCGCGGTCATTGCCGACATGAAGTCGGGCAAGCCGATGGACCGGCTGGTCTGCGGCGACGTCGGCTTCGGCAAGACCGAGGTCGCCTTGCGCGCCGCCTTCTGCGCGGTGGCCGGCGGCAAGCAGGTGGCCGTGCTCTGCCCGACCACGCTGCTCTGCGAACAGCACTACCAGACCTTCGTCGACCGCTTCGCCGACTGGCCGGTGAAAGTCGCTGAAATTTCCCGCTTCAAGACTGCCAAGGAAACGACGCAGGCGCTGCAGGAACTGGCCGAAGGCGAGATCGACATCATCATCGGCACGCACAAGCTGATCAGCAAGGACGTCAAGTTCAACCGTCTCGGCCTGGTCATCATCGACGAGGAACACCGCTTCGGCGTGCGCCAGAAGGAAACACTGAAAGCGATGCGCGCCGAGGTCGACGTCCTGACCCTGACCGCGACGCCGATCCCGCGCACGCTGGCGCTGTCGATGGAAGGCTTGCGCGACTTCTCGGTGATCGCCACCGCACCGCAAAAACGCCTGGCGATCAAGACCTTCGTCAGCAAATTTTCCGACGGCATCATCCGCGAAGCGGTGCTGCGCGAACTGAAGCGCGGCGGCCAGGTGTACTTCCTGCACAACGAGGTCGACACCATCGAGAACATGCGTGAGAAGCTCGAAAAACTGGTGCCGGAAGCGCGCATCGTCATCGGCCACGGCCAGATGAACGAGCGCGAGCTGGAAAAGGTGATGCGCGACTTCACCGGCCAGCGCGCCAACCTGCTGCTGTGCACGACGATCATCGAGACCGGCATCGACAACCCGCACGCCAACACCATCCTGATCAACCGTTCCGAGAAATTCGGCCTCGCCCAGTTGCACCAGTTGCGCGGCCGGGTCGGCCGTTCGCACCACCAGGCCTACGCCTACCTGCTGGTGCAGGACGAAAAGGCGATGACCAAGCAGGCCAAGCAGCGCCTGGAAGCGATCCAGATGATGGAAGAACTCGGTTCCGGTTTCTTCCTGGCCATGCACGACCTGGAAATCCGCGGCGCCGGCGAGGTGCTCGGCGACAACCAGTCGGGCGAAATGCAGGAAGTCGGTTTCACGATGTTCAGCGAGATGCTCAACCGTGCCGTCGCCCACCTGAAACAAGGCAAGGTGCTGGAAACCGCCGACCTGACGCAACCGATCGGTGTCAGCGGCGAAATCAACCTGCGCACCCCGGCGCTGCTGCCCGACGCCTACTGCCCCGACGTGCACGAGCGGCTGACGCTGTACAAGCGCCTGGCCAACTGCGAGGCCGACGACGACATCGACGCGCTGCAGGAAGAACTGGTCGACCGCTTCGGCGAACTGCCGCTGCAGGCGCAGGCACTGGTCGCCACGCACCGGCTGCGCCTCTTGGTCAAGCCGCTGCTGGTGCAGAAGCTCGACGCCGGCAACGACCAGGTAACGATCCAGTTCGCCCCGGAATTCTCGAAGAATCCGCCTATCGAACCGATCAGGATCATCAATTTGATCCAGAAGAACCGCAGCTATAAGCTGGCCGGACAGGATAAGATTTCACTTTTGCGCCACTGCCCGGCCTTGCAGGACAAGGTTGCGGCGGTCAAGGACATGATACGCGAGCTGACCAAATGACCCAGATCCTCGAAAACATCAACGTTTCCGCCTTCGACGCGATGCCGACGCCGGCGGAAATCCACCAGAAACTGCCGCTTTCCGCCCAGGCCGAAGCCACCGTCAGTGCAGGCCGCGACCTGCTGCGCAACATCCTCGACCGCAAGGACCACCGCCTGTTCGTTGTCGTCGGCCCTTGCTCGATCCACGACCCGGTCGCCGGGATGGACTACGCCCGCCGCCTGAAGGCGCTGGCCGACGAAGTCGGCGACACGCTGCAGATCATCATGCGCGTCTATTTCGAAAAGCCGCGCACCACCGTCGGCTGGAAGGGTTACATCAACGATCCGTTCATGGACGATTCCTTCCAGGTCAACGTCGGCATGGAGAAGGCCCGCGACTTCCTGCTCCAGGTCAATGAACTCGGTCTGCCCGCCGGCACCGAGGCGCTCGACCCCTACGGCCCGCAGTACTACGGCGACCTGATCACGTGGACCGCGATCGGTGCCCGCACCACCGAATCGCAGACGCACCGGGAGATGTCGTCCGGCCTGTCCACGCCGGTCGGCTTCAAGAACGCGACCAGCGGCGACCTCACCGTGGCCACCAACGCCATCCTCTCCGCCTCGCGCCCGCATTCCTTCCTCGGTCTGAACAACGAAGGCCGCGTCGCCATCGTCCGCACCACCGGCAACCCGCACGGCCACGTCGTCCTGCGCGGCGGCGACAGCGGCCCGAACTACGACACCGTCTCGGTCGCCGTCGCCGAACAGGCGATGGTCAAGGCCAAGCTGCCGACCAACATCGTCGTCGACTGCTCGCACGCCAACAGCTCCAAGAAGCCGGAACTGCAACCGCTGGTGATGGCCGACGTGGTCAACCAGATCCGTGCCGGCAACAAGTCCATCCTTGGCGTGATGATCGAATCCAACATCGAGGCCGGCAACCAGCCGATTCCGGCCGATCTCTCGCAACTCAAGTACGGCTGCTCGGTCACCGACGGCTGCGTCGGCTGGGACACCACCGAGAAGATGCTGCGCGACGCGGCGGTCCTGCTGCGCGACGTGCTGCCGGAGCGCATCGCCGACTGATCCAACCGACAACGGCGGGCATCTGCCCGCCGACAGTCTGCCCCCGGCGAAGGAGCAATCACTCGCCGTCGATGAATTCCAGCAACTCGCGCACGAAGCGTTCGCGCTGCCACTGATGCGGCGAATGGTCGCTGCCTTCGTAGATGTTGAGGATGGCGTTGGGAATCGTGTCGGCGACATAGCGCGCCGTTTCGCCGCCGTAGAAGTTGCTCTGCCCGCCATAGACGAGCAGTGTCGGCAATGAAATCCGCGCCAGCACGTCGCGGTAGTCGGCGGCGGTCAGGCTTTGCCAGCAGTGAATCAGCGGCTCCGGATTCTGGCCGCGCAAGGCCTGGCGCAGGCGCTCCCAGCCGCTGGCGTTTTCCTCGTATTTCTGTCGGGCGCGCTGGTTGAGGCCGAGCGCGGTCAGTTTCAGGACGCCTTCGGCAAAATCCTCGCGTAGCCAGTCGATCAGCTGCCGGTTGCGGTCGGCGCCAAAATTGCCATAGATGCCATGGCCCCAGTCGTCGTCGGTGAGCAGCCTGGGCGATTGGTCGATCAGGCACAGCTTGCCCAGGCCGTGCGTACCGTGGTCGCGCAGGTATTGCCACAGCGTCAGCGCGCCCATCGAATGGCCGACCGCCGTCGCATTCACGATCTTGTAGCGGTCGATCAGGTTCTTCAGGTCGCGGGCCATTCGCTCGACCGTCGCCGAACCGGGATGGGCCAGCGCATGCCCGCCGTGACCGCGGGCGTCCCAGCGATAAACCCGGTGCCGGGCAGCGAGCGAAGCGAGGAACGGCGTCCATTCCTGGTGGCTCGACGTCCAGCCGTGCAGCAGGATCAGCGGCGAGCCTGCGCCGGAGACATGAAGGTGAATGGTTTCGCCGTCGTCAGCGGGGAAATGCGTCATCGGTGTGGGCGCGGAAATTCGAAGGCCCGCCAGTATAATCGGGGCCCCCAAATACTAAAAAAGCCAACGAGGAGAACCCATGTTTGACTGGCGCGATTACAAGAACGGCATTTACGCTTTCGATGCGGGCTATGTGCGGCCGATCCTGGCGGCGATTCACCTGCTGGTCGACGACGGGCGGGTCGCCCTGATCGATACCGGGAGCAACGATTCGCTGCCCAACGTCCTGGCAGCGCTCGAAAAACTCGGCCTGGGCCGCGACGCCGTCGATTACATCATCCTGACCCACATCCACCTCGACCATGCCGGCGGCGCCGGAACGCTCATGCGCGAACTGCCGAACGCCAGACTGGTGGTGCATCCGCGCGGTTCCCGCCATATGGCCGAGCCGTCCAAACTGGTCGCCGGCGTCACCGCCGTCTATGGGCAGGATTATGTCGATCAGGTCTATGGTGAAATCCTGCCGATCGCGGCCGAACGGATCATCGACGCCCACGAAGGGCTGACCTTGCAACTCGGCGGCCGGGAACTGCTCTGCATCGACACGCCGGGCCACGCCAAGCATCACATCTGCGTCGTCGACCGCAAGAGCGGCGGCATTTTCACCGGCGACATGTTCGGCCTGTCGTACCGCGAATTCGACGTCGACGGCCGTCAGTTCATCCTGCCGACCACCTCGCCGACGCAGTTCGACCCCGTCGAGATGCATGCCTCGATCGACCGCCTGATGAGCTTTGCCCCAACGGCGATGTACCTGACCCACTATGCTCAGGTGCACGATGTGGTAACGCAGGCCGTGGCCTTGCGCCAGCGCCTCGACAGCCACGTGGCGATTGCCGAAGCTCACGCCAATGCTGGCGCCGAGCGACACGCGAAGATCAAGCAGGGCATCACCGACGCGCTGCTGACCGACCTGCGGACGCACGGCTGCACCTTGCCCGAAGCCGAAATCCTCGACGTCCTGGCGACCGACCTCGAACTGAACGCGCAGGGGCTGGCTTACTGGCTGGATCATCGGCAGTAACGTCGAAGCAACAACTAGGCAAAGGGGTTGAACACCTCAACGCCAAAGACATTGAAATCCACGACATTTCTTGTCGCCACCGTCAGCCCGTGTACTTTCGCCGTCGCGGCGATCATTCCGTCTTCGTAAAGCGTATCGGACTTTCCGTGCATCAATTTAGCCCAGGCCCTGAATACCGTCGCATCCATCGGCAGGACGTTGTAGGCCCCCGCCACCAGTTCCAGCCAGGCCTCGATTTCCTTGGCCTTGTCCGGGTCTTGTTCCCGCGTTATCTCGATGCCGGCCTGGATCTCGCCCAAAGTCACGGCGGACAGGTGGAGCTGGGCGTCGTCCAGCGATTCCAGCCAGGCAAGCACGCCGCCATGCGGGCGCGGCCTGCGCAGTTCGGAAACCACGTTCGTGTCCAGCAGGTAGATGGTCGTCACGGCATTTGCTCGACAGTGCGGCGCTTTGCCAGCCCGCGCGCCGGGACGATCAGGTCAACGCGAGCCTGCTCGGAGAGCAGCAATTGTTTCAGGGAGGGACGTGCCGCCGTCTGCAGACGCCGCCATTCCTGGACGGGCACCAGCACTGCCGTTTCGGCGCCTCTTCGCGTTACCATCTGGGGGCCTTCCTGCAGGCAGGCATCCAGAAACTCGCTGAAGCGCGCTTTCGCATCCTGAACTGGCCATGTATGCATAGTAACCTCGCTAAAACTAGTCATCTGCCTAGTCTGCAGGCATCGACAACGACTGTCAAACCGATTTCAAAGCACCATTACCCAAGCAAGCCTTAATCCCCATGCCCACCCTCCTCATCTTCCCCGGCATCGGCAATTCCGGCCCGGAGCACTGGCAGTCGCGCTGGGAGCGCGCCAACCCGGATTTCGTGCGCATCGCGCAGCGCGAGTGGGACAATCCGGTCTGTGCGGAATGGACTGCCGTGCTGGAAAGCACCGTGCAGCGGCTCGGGCCGTCGGTGGTCATCGTCGCTCATAGCCTGGCCTGTCTGGCTGTGGCGCACTGGGCGGCGCGGCCGCATTCGCCGGTCCGGGCGGCGTTGCTGGTGGCGGTGCCCGATCCCGACGGCGCGGCTTTTCCGGTCGAGGCAAGCGGCTTCTCGCCGCTGCCCATGCAGCCGTTTTCCTTTCCCAGCATCGTCGTGTCCAGCAGCGACGATCCCTACGGTTCGTCCGAGCACGCGGCGGCTTGCGCTGCGGCGTGGGGCAGTCGCCTGGTCGAAATCGGCGCCGCCGGTCACATCAACGCCAGCAGCAATCTCGGCGACTGGCCGGAGGGCCTCGCCTTGTTGCAGCAGCTTTGCGTCTGAACGATGATGTCGGGCGAAACGTCTCACCAGAAAACAACAGAATCAATGATTTCCCAAGTCCCCTCCATGAACCTGATCATCCAGGGCGGCGCGCTGCCCACTTTCCTGCTCGACCGCATTCTGAGCGCCACCGGCGCAACGGCTGTCGAGCCCTTGCCACCGCGCGTGGTGCGCCTGCGCGAGGCGCGACGGACGGCCGAGTTCGACTCGCTGATTCCGCTGATCGAAGCGGAAAAACTCGACTGGGCCTTCGTCGAGGCCGGACGCAAGTTGTCCGATTTCGGGCTGATCTGCTTCGACATGGATTCGACCTTGATCACCATCGAGTGCATCGACGAGCTGGCCGATTTCGCCGGCAAGAAGCGCGAGGTGTCGGAAGTGACCGAGGCGGCGATGCGCGGCGAGATCGATTACCGCGAGAGCCTGCGCCGCCGCCTGGCGCTGATGGGCGGGCTCGATGCCCGCGTGCTGGCGCGCGTTTTCGGCGAGCGCCTGCTGCTTTCCGACGGCGCCCGCGAACTGCTCGAAGGCATGCAGAACGCCGGCCTGCGCACCGCCATCCTGTCCGGCGGCTTCACCTACTTCACCGAGCGGCTGCGCATCGAACTGGGTTTCGACTTCGCCACCTCGAACGAGCTGGAGATTGCCGGCGGCAAGCTGACCGGCCGGGTCGTCGGCGACATCGTCGATGCCGCTGCCAAGGCCTACCATCTCGGTCGCCTGCGCGACGAACTGGGGCTGCGCAAGGATCAGGTGATCGCCGTCGGCGACGGCGCCAACGATCTGCTGATGATGGCCGAATCCGGCCTCTCGGTGGCTTTCCATGCCAAGCCGGCAACCCGCGCCAAGGCCGACGTGGCGATCAATTTCGGCGGGCTGGACGCGCTGCTCAACCTGTTCGAGCGCTGACCTCGCGCTTGCGCTGCAACAGCGGCGGCGCCAGATTGTCGGCGAGCAGCAGGCCGACCGCCAGCACGGCGCCGGTGAGCAGCATTTCGGTGAGCAGGGAAATGCCGGTCGCGCTGTCCTGCGCCATCAGCGCATGCAGGCCGCGAAACCCCATGCTGCCGGGTACCAGGGTGATCAGTCCGGGGCTCTGGACGAGCATCGACGGCCGGCCGCTCAGCGCGTGGTAGAGGTGGCCGCCGACGCCGAGCGCGAAAGCGCCGCAAAAGGCGCCGACGACATTGCCCATCGCCGCACCGGCCAGCGAATACGCCGCCCAGGCGAGCAGACAACCGCCGGCCGAGACAAGCACCGCCGACCATGGCGCCTGCAGCACCGCCAGCAGCGAAACGCCGAGCACGGCAACGACCGGCCAGATGGCCCAACCCGGTAACGGCGTGACAACGCCTTGCGCCGCCACCGGGTAGAGCGTCTGGGCGATCTGCGTGCCGATCGCCAGCCCGGCGCCCATCAGGAAAAGCTGCAGGAAGGCGCCGGTCAGGCGGCCGCTGCCGGCCAGGTAGTTCTGCGTCGCCAGCTCCGACATGGCGACGGTGAGCATGAAGCCGGGCAACATGAAAACGACGCCGGCGACCGCCGAGACGAAAGGATTCTGCTGCGGGAAAAACCAGGCCAGCGCCTGCGCCAGCAACGCCGCCAGCGTGCACAAGATGACCGGCACGGCCGGGCCGAGCCGGGGAAAACGCGCACAGGCGAGGATGCCGGCGACAAAGGCGGCACCGACCGCGCCGCCGCACAGCATTTCCATCCAGCCGCCGCGCAGCAGCAGCGCGACGCTGGCCGAAAGCAGGCTGCCGAGAATGACGAAAGGCAAGCCGGACCACGGCACAGGCAGCGCCATGGTCGCCGCCAGGCGTTGTTCGTAGTCGGCAAGCCGGGCGCTGCCGTCGATTTCGGCGCACAGCGCTTCCAGCTCGATGAGGCGCGCCATGTTGTAGTCGTAGGGCGGCAGGCGCAGCAGCTCGACCCGCCGCTGGCCGTCTTTATCGACCAGCGTCAGGGCCAGGAAGGTGAGCACGGCGAAGCCTTCGACCTGGACGCCCAACCGGACACCGACCGCTTTCAGGCGTCGTTCCAGTTCCTGCGCCGGCGCACCGCTGACATGCAGCGCCCGGCCAAGATCGCGCAGGAAGAGGCCGAGCCGGGCGAGATCGCTGTCAGTCGTCGCCATCGGCGGTTTTCCGGCGCGCCAGTTGGCGGGCGAAGGCCTCGTCGCTCTTGGTCACGCGGCGCACCGGTTGGGGGCCGGTGGCATCGACCAGGCGGACGAAGTCGTCGAGCGGCAGGGCGTCCGAAACGTCGCTGTCCTTGCCGTCGATGCGCTCGCGCAGACGGAACAGGCCGTTGCCGGTCATCACCAGCAGGTAATGCCGACCTTCGCTGCGCTGGTTGAGGCGGGCGACGGCGGCGGTGGCGCGGGTCGAGCGCATGGTCAGCGATACTTCCGGTAGACGGCCCGGGCGTCGAGATGCGCGCGGTCAAGCGTGCAGATTGCGGGGTTGTCGTCGTGGCCGCTGAAGAAATCGTCGGCCTGGGCGCGCATCACCATCTTGATCGCTGCCTGGTCGGCAACGTCGTATTTTTCGGTGATCAAGGTGGTCACCTCGTCGAGGTGTTCTTCGTAGGTCATGATGGCTCCCGGATGGCTTGCGGGGTGTAGTAGCGGGCGCGCACGGCGAGGCAGTCGCTGTCGCCCATCGCGAAGTCGCGGCAGATGTCGGGCCGGCCGGCGTAGATGGTGCAGCGCATGCTGTCGCGGTCGAGCGCCGCGCACCAGCCGTCGTCCAGACGGCGCATCACCTGCCCGCCCCAGTGATCGTCGGCGGTCAGGCGAGGCGGGATGTCGCGGTCGCAGATCAGCATGACCTCAAGCTGACAACAGCAGGCGTCGCAGTGCTGACAGGTGATTTCGGGAGATTCCCGGCTAGGCGAAGGACTCATGGGCGGCATTGTCCCACGACAGCGCCGCCTCGGCGCGACGAGAAGAGGACGGATGCACCAAGCCGGTGCCGAGAAAAGATAATTCCCTTTTCCTGTGCTGAATTCCCCCGCAAAACTCAGCCGGACAAGTCTTTATGACAGGCATGTCGCTTGCTTGTTCAGGCTTGTCTCAGGAATCACCAGGAGCTTGGCGTGGCAAAGTACAAGGGAATCGAGGTCGAAGACGCGGTACGGCCGCTGTTGCCGCACATGCCGCTGATCGAGGAATACCGGGAAATGCTGCAGTCGCTGCAGGCCATCTGGGACAACCTCAACCTGCTCGGCCAGTTGTCCGGGACGACGGCGGAAATCGGCCAGACCCGCGAGGCCTTCGCCAGCCTGACCGGCGAACTGCTCAACAACCTCGCCGAGCAGACGCTGGCCAAGCGCGAACAGGAGATGAAGGCGCGCTCGCAGGTGGTGATCGACATCCTGATCCGCAACCTGTTCGAACGCACCGCCGACATCGGCTTTCTCGCCACCGACGGGGCGATCCGCCAATTCGCCGCCAGCCCGGACGATCCCTGGGCGCTGCAGCAGCGCTTCCGCGAATACGTGCGCAAGTACTCG
Source organism: Azonexus caeni (assembly GCF_048146105.1). Classification (NCBI taxonomy): domain Bacteria; kingdom Pseudomonadati; phylum Pseudomonadota; class Betaproteobacteria; order Rhodocyclales; family Azonexaceae; genus Azonexus; species Azonexus caeni. The sequence continues at coordinate 80,461 of NZ_JBKJAD010000008.1, read as the reverse complement.
GTCTACGACGACATCGTCCTGCTCGACCGGAACGGCCGCATTCTCGTCCGTCTCGCCGAGGACGACCGGATCGCCGCCATCCGCGACGCCTGGGTGCGCGAAGCGGCGGGCACCACGGCGGCCTACGTCGAAAGCTACGCCCATTCGGAACTTTTCCCGGAACGCGAACGTTCGCTGATCTACGCCTACCGGATCCGCTCGGAGTTCGGCGAAACGCTCGGCGTGCTCGCCCTCTGCTTCCGTTTCGGCGACGAAATGCAGCGCATCTTCCACGGCCTGACGGTACACGACGACCCGGCCGTGATGACGCTGCTCGACGCCGACGGCTGCGTCATCGCCAGCAGCGACCGCTGGCAGGTGCCGGTCGGCGCCGAACTGCGCGTCGCTTCCGGGCAAATGCAGCGCGTCCGTTTTGCCGGCCGCGCCTACCTCGCCTTCGCCAGCGATACCAAGGGCTACCAGGGCTACATGGGCCCCGGCTGGCGCGGGCTGGTGATGATGCCGGTCGACCAGGCCTTCGACATCCAGGACGACGACGGTCTGGACATCGGCGACCCGGCACTGCTCGCTTCGGTGATGTCGGGTGGCCGCGCCTTTTCCGAACCGCTGCGGGCGATTCCGCGCAAGGCCGAGGCCATCCAGCGCGATTTGAGCCGCGCCGTCTGGAACGGCACGGTGCGCCACGGCGTTGCCACGTCGGCGGTGGTCAACAGCGCCTTCTCGAAGATCCTGCTGCGCGAGATCAGCCGCATCGGCATGAACATGCGCGAGGTTTTCTCGCGCTCGATCGGCAAGCTGCAATCGACCGTCCTTTCCTCGCTGCTCGCCGACAGCCAGTTCTTCGCCGGACTGGCCATCGACATCATGGACCGCAACCTCTACGAGCGGGCCAACGACTGCCGCTGGTGGGCGCTCGACGACCGCATCCGCGCCCTGCTCGCCAATCCGTCAGCCAAGGCACGGCGCGAGGGACTGGAACAGGTGATCCGCTACATCAACAGCCTGTACACGGTCTACGACAACCTGCTGGTCTTCGATACCAACGGCGTTGTCGTCGCCGTCTCCAACCCGGCCTACAGTGCCCTCGTCGGCAAAACGCTGGAGGCCGCCTGGGTTGGCGAATGCCTGGCCCTGCACGACAGCCAGTCCTATGCCGTATCGCCCTTCGCGGCCAGCGCGCTGTACGGCGGCAAACCGACCTACACCTATCTCGCCGCCGTGCGGGCGCCCGGCGACGAACGCGTGGTCGGCGGCATTGCCATCGTCTTCGACGGCGCGCCACAGTTCGCCAACATGCTGCGCGACGCCCTGCCGCGCGAGGCCTCCGGGGAAGCGGTGGCGGGCAGCGTGGCGCTGTTCGTCGACGAAGCCGGCCAGGTGATTGCCAGCAGCGACGACAGCTACCGCGTCGGCCAGACGGTCAGCCTGCCGGCCGAACTGATCAAACCCGAGGCCGCCGGCTGTGCCCGGCTGATCGCTCTCGACGGCCAGGTAACCGCCGTCGGCGCCTGGCCGTCGGCCGGCTACCGGGAGTTCAAGGGCGCCGACGACGCCTACCGCAACGCGGTCACCGCCCTCGTCTTCATCCCGCTCGGCGCCTACGACCCGCAGGCGCGCAGCATGGCCGTGGAAGGCGAAGTGGCGATGCGCCGCACCAGCCAGCCGACCGATGGCGAGATTCGCGAGATCGCCACCTTCCACCTCGCCGGCCACTGGCTGGGACTGCCGGTAACGGCGGTGATCGAGGCGGTTGACCTGGTCGGCGTCGCTTGTCTGGCCAATGCGCCAAAGCAGGTCTATGGTGCCCTGATCTACCGCAACGAAACGCTGCCGATCTACAACCTGCATGCCGCACTCGGCCTGCCCGACGACGAGCAGCCGGGCGTCCGCCGTCAGGTGGTGGTGGTGCGCGGCGAATCGGGCGGCAATTTCGGCATTCTGGTCGACCGCCTGGGCGAAATCCTCGAAGTGCCGACCTGCGACATCAACGACCTCGCCAACATCTACGTCGGCGTGGCCTCGGTGCTGGCTTCGGTGGTGACGACGCACGGCGGCGGCGCGCAGCCGATGCTGGTCCTGCTCTCCGAGGAAACGATGCGCGAACAGTTGCGCGGCTGCCCGTTGCCGGCGCCGCAGTCGGCCTGATCAGGCGACTTCGTCGATCCAGGCCTGCTGTATGGCTTCGAGGATCTTCTCGCCGCAACGGTTGGGATCGTCGTCGAAGCCGGGCAGCGCCAGCACCCAGTTGCGCAAGTCGACGAAATTGACCTTGAGCGGGTCGGTGTCCGGCTGGCTGTCGGCGAGTTCGATGGCGATGTCGTTGATGTCGGTCCACTTCATTTGCGGTGCCCCTCCTTCGCCATGTTGATGCTGTACTTCGGAATCTCGACCACCAGCGGCGTCTCGCCGACAACCGCCTGACAGCCCAGGCGAGAACAGGGTTCGAGCCCCCAGGCCTTGTCCAGCAGGTCTTCCTCGATTTCGCTGGCTTCCTCCAGCGAGGCGAAACCCTCGCGGACGATGACGTGACAGGTGGTGCAGGCGCAGGACATCTCGCAGGCGTGATCGAGTTCGATGTCGTTGGCCAGCAGGTTCTCGCAGATCGACTTGCCGGACTCGGCCTCGATGACGGCGCCGTCCGGGCACAACTCGACGTGCGGCAGCACGATGATTTGCGTCATTCTTCCTCTCCCGTGCTGATTTCCTCGACCTTGCGGCCGGACAGCACTTTCTTGATGCTTTGATCCATGCGACGGTGGGCGAATTCCTGGGTCTCGAAGCCGAGGTCGTCCATCGCGATGTTGATGATCCGCCGATTGTCGCCGGCCGCCGCTTCCTGCAGCTTGGCGATGGCGTTGCGAATCTTGGTCGCTTCCGCTTCGTTCAGCAGATGCGCGTCCTCGGCCAGCGCCGCCGCGGTCGCCTCGATCATCCGCTTTGCCTCGACCTGCGCCTCGCGCAGGGCGCGGGCCATCGCGTCGTCCTTGGCGTGGGCCAGCGAATCCTGCAGCATGCCGGCGATCTCGTCGTCGGACAGGCCGTAGGACGGCTTCACCGTGATGCTCGATTCGACGCCGGTCGTCTGCTCGCGGGCGGTGACCGACAACAGGCCGTCGGCATCGACCAGGAAGGTGACGCGGATGCGTGCCGCGCCGGCCACCATCGGCGGAATGCCGCGCAGTTCGAAACGGGCCAGCGAGCGGCAGTCGGCGATCATCTCGCGCTCGCCCTGGACGACGTGGATCGCCATCGCCGTCTGGCCGTCCTTGAAGGTGGTGAACTCCTGGGCGCGCGCGGTCGGAATCGTCGAGTTGCGCGGGATCACCTTCTCGGTCAGCCCGCCCATGGTTTCCAGGCCGAGCGACAGCGGGATGACATCGAGCAGCAGCCAGTCGTCCTTGCCGGTCTTGTTGCCGGCCAGCAGGTTGGCCTGCGTCGCGGCGCCGAGGGCGACGACCTTGTCCGGGTCGAGGTTGGTCAGCGGGTCCTGACGGAAGAAATCGCCGACCGCCTTCTGGATCTGCGGCATGCGCGTCGCGCCGCCGACCATGACCACGCCCTTGACGTCTTCCACGCGCAAGCCGGCGTCGCGCAGGGCCTTCTTGACCGGCTGCAGGGTTTTCGAGACCAGGGTGCGGGTGATTTCGGCGAAGCTGGCGACGTCGAGGCGCAGGTCGATGTTCTCGCCGGTGGACAGGCGCAGCGAGATCGGCGCTTCCGGGTTCTTGGTCAGGAATTCCTTGGCTTCGCGGCAGCTCATCATGAGGCGCCGCGCGTCCTCGGCGGAGAGCGGCTGCAACCTGGCCTGCTCGATCGCCCAGCAGTAGATGCGGTGGTCGAAATCGTCGCCGCCAAGCGCCGAATCGCCGCCGGTGGCCATCACCTCGAAGACGCCCTTGGTCAGCTTGAGGATGGAAATATCGAAGGTACCGCCACCCAGGTCATAGACCGCGTAAATCCCCTCCGCCGCGTTGTCGAGGCCGTAGGCGATGGCGGCGGCGGTCGGTTCGTTCAGCAGGCGCAGGACATTGAGACCGGCCAGCCGCGCCGCGTCCTTGGTCGCCTGGCGCTGGGCGTCGTCGAAATAGGCCGGGACGGTGATCACGGCCCCGACCAGTTCGCCACCGAGCGCCGTTTCGCCGCGCTCCTTCAGGACCTTGAGGATTTCCGCCGAGACCTCGACCGGGCTCTTGACGCCGGCCTGGGTCCGAACGCGGACCATGCCGGGGCCTTCGACGAAATCGTAGGGCATCGCCTCGACGTGGGCGATGTCCTTGAGGCCCCGCCCCATGAAGCGCTTGACCGAAACGATGGTGTTCTTCGGATCGAGCGCCTGGTTGCGCCGTGCTTCGTGGCCGACCTCGGTCGAACCGTCGGCGTGGTAATGAACGACCGACGGCAGCAGCGGCCGCCCCTGATCGTCATTGAGGCAGACGGCGATGCCGGAACGCACCGTGGCAACCAGCGAATTGGTGGTGCCGAGGTCGATGCCGACAGCGAGCTTGTGTTCGTGCGGGGCAGCGGATTCACCGGGTTCGGCGATCTGGAACAGGGCCATTGGTCTTTTCTTTCAGTCTTCCAGCGACGCCAGCGCGTCGTCGATTTCAAACAGCAATTTTTCCAGGAACATCAGGCGCCGCACCCGGTCGGTGACCGCGGTGTAATCCTGCGCGTCGTCGAGCAGACCCGCCACTTCCTCGTAGCGGCCGCCGATGTCGTCCGTCAGGCGCAGGAACAGCCGCTCCAGTTCATGGTGATCGCCGCCGGCGCGCGCCTCCATCACCGCCTCGCGCCATTCCATCTGTTCCATCAGGAAATCGGCCGGCATTGCCGTATTGCTTTCCGCCTGCAGGTCGTGACCGGCCAGTTCGAGCAGGTACTTCGCCCGCTCCAGCGGCTTTTTCAGCGTCATGTAGGCTTCATTGGCACGCGTCGCCCACTGCATCGACAAACGCCGCTCGGCTTCCGGGGCGCTGGCGAAACGGTCCGGATGAACCCGCGCCTGGACGTCGCGGTAGCGCGAATCGAGTTCCGACAGGTTGAGCCGGAAGATCCTCGGCAAGTCGAACAGGGAGAAGAAATCAGCGGTCAGGTCCAAAGACAAACCTCGGAAAGGCAACACATCAGGATGCGACAAACGGCAAAGCGAAGGCGGAGCAAGGCGAGCCCCGCGCAGACAGTACGTCAGTACGGCAAGCGGGGCTCAACGCCGCCCCGCCGAGCCATCCCCAACCGAATCAGACGTTGAAGGACTCACCACAACCACACTGATCCTTGACGTTGGGGTTATTGAACTTGAACCCCTCGTTCAGGCCTTCGCGGGCGTAGTCCAGTTCCATCCCGTCGAGGTAAGGCAGGCTGCGCGCATCGACGATGACCTTGACGCCGTTGCTGTCGAACACCTGGTCGTCCTCGTTGATCTCGTCGACGAATTCCAGCTTGTAGGCCATGCCGGAACAGCCGCTGGTCCGCACACCGAGGCGCAGGCCGATGCCCTTGCCGCGTTTTTCCAGGAAGCCGGCGACGTGCTTCGCCGCCTTGTCGCTCAAGGTGATCGCCATTTTCTATTCTCCGTGCTTCTTCTTGTAGTCGGCCACGGCCGCCTTGATGGCGTCCTCGGCCAGGATCGAGCAGTGGATTTTAACCGGCGGCAGCGCCAGTTCCTCGGCAATGTCGGTATTTTTGATGTCCAGCGCCTGATCGACGGTCTTGCCCTTGACCCACTCGGTAACCAGCGACGAGGACGCAATCGCCGAGCCGCAACCGTAGGTCTTGAACTTGGCGTCTTCGATGACGCCCGACTTGTTGACCTTGATCTGCAGCTTCATCACGTCGCCGCAGGCCGGCGCGCCGACCATGCCGGTGCCGACGTCGGAATCGTCCTTGTCGAGCGAGCCGACATTTCGAGGATTCTCATAATGATCAATGACTTTTACGCTATAGCTCATGTTGTTTCTCCGTTAATTCGTTAGTGGGCGGCCCACTGGACGGTACTCAGATCGATACCTTCCTTGTACATGTCCCACAGCGGGGAAAGGTCACGCAATTTCTGAATTTTCTCGTGCAAGAGCTTGACCGCAAAGTCGATTTCTTCTTCGGTGGTGAAGCGGCCGATGGAGAAACGGATCGAGCTGTGCGCCAGTTCGTCGTCGCGCCCCAGCGCGCGCAGCACGTAGGACGGCTCCAGGCTGGCCGAGGTGCAGGCCGAACCGGACGACACCGCGAGGTCCTTGATGGCCATGATCATCGACTCGCCTTCGACGTAGGCGAAGCTGATGTTGAGGTTGTGGGCGACGCGCTGTTCCAGGTCGCCATTGACGAAAGTCGCCTCAATATCTTGAAGTCCTTTCAGAAGTTTGTCGCGCAAGTATTTGATACGCTTGTTTTCTTCGACCATTTCCTCGCGCGCGATACGGAAAGCCTCGCCCATGCCGACGATCTGGTGCGTGGCCAGCGTGCCGGAGCGGAAACCGCGTTCGTGACCGCCGCCGTGCATCTGCGCTTCCAGGCGGATGCGCGGCTTGCGCCGCACGTACAAGGCGCCGATGCCCTTCGGGCCATAGGTCTTGTGCGCCGAGAAGCTCATCAGATCGACCTTGAGCTGGCTCAGGTCGATATCGACCTTGCCGGTCGCCTGCGCCGCGTCGACGTGGAAGATGACGCCCTTGGCGCGGCAGATTTCGCCGAGTTCGGCGATCGGCTGAACGACGCCGACTTCGTTATTGACGAACATCACCGAGGCGAGCACGGTGTCCGGGCGGATCGCCGCCTTGAATACTTCAAGGTCGATCAGGCCGTTTTCCTGGACGTCGAGGTAGGTCGCCTCGAAGCCCTGGCGCTCCATCTCGCGCACGGTGTCGAGGACCGCCTTGTGTTCGGTCTTCAGCGTGATGATGTGCTTGCCCTTGGTGCCGGCGTAGAAGTTGGCGGCACCCTTGATCGCCAGATTGTTCGATTCGGTGGCACCGGAAGTCCAGACGATTTCCTTGGGATCGGCACCGACCAGCGCGGCGACCTGCTCGCGCGCCTCCTCGACGGCGGCCTCGGCCACCCAGCCGAAGCTGTGCGAACGCGATGCGGGATTGCCGAAATGCTCGCACAGGTAGGGAATCATCTTTTCGGCAACGCGCGGATCGACCGGGGTGGTGGCCGAGTAATCGAGGTAGATAGGCAGTTTCATCGTCTTTCTCACTGGGTCGGTTCAGGCGGTGACCGCCGTCAGTCCCTGCAGGCGTCCGACCGTGACCCGCAAGGCATTGATGAATTGTTCGACATCGGCATCGCCGTTGTCGTTACCGAGGCTGACGCGCACCGCGCCGCGGGCGATTTCCGGCGCCACGCCCATCGCCCGCAGGACGTGCGAGGGTTCCGGGTTGGCACTGGAGCAGGCGGCGCCGCTGGCGACGGCAAAGCCTTCCCGGTCGAGCTTGCCGACCAGGGTCTCACCGTCGATGCCGGCGATCGCGAAGTAGCTGGTGTTCGGCAGACGTCGCGCGTCAACCGCGAAAATGCTCGCCCCAAGTTCGGTCAGCCCGCGCTCGAGACTATCCTTCAGGGCGGCCAGACGCGCGGCTGTTTGAGCAACGCGCTGCGCCGCAAGTTCCGCGGCGACGCCGAAGCCGACGATCGTCGGCACGTTCTCGGTCCCCGAACGCAGGCCGCGCTCGTGACCGCCACCGGCAATCTGCGGCTGCAGTTCGATGCGCTTGTCGACGAGCAAGGCCGCCGCCCCCTTGGGGCCGTTGATCTTGTGCGCCGAAACGGTCAGCGCGTGCAGGCCGGCCGCGTTGAGCGTGCGGAAATCAATCGGCAACTTGCCGAAGACCTGCACCGCGTCGCTGTGCGTCCAGGCGCCGGCGGCGCGCGCCGCGGCGGCCAGGGCAGCGACATCCTGGACGACGCCGGTCTCATTGTTGGCGAGCATCACCGAGACCAGCTTCGGCTTCAACTGCAGCACGGCGGCGAAGTCCGCGTCGTCGATCCGCCCTGCTCCATCGACGGCAATCTCGCGCAGCGTCCAGCCCTGGCGGACGAGTTGCGCCGCCGGCTTGAGCACGCAAGGATGCTCGATGGCACTGACCGCGACGACGCCGGGCCGCAGGCTGGCGGCGGCGCCCTTGACGAAGAGGTTGTTGGCCTCGCTGCCGCCGCTGGTGAACAGCACTTCGGTCGGATGCGCGCCGAGCGCCGCGGCGACGCGCTGGCGCGCCTCGTCGATCGCCTGACGGGCACGCCGGCCGTATTCATGGCGGCTCGACGCATTGCCGCACAGCCCGTCGAGCCACGGCAGCATGGCCGCCCGCACCGCCGGATCGAGCGGTGTGGTCGCGTTGTGGTCGAGGTAGACGGGCGCGAACATCGGGGAATCAGGCGGCGACCGCCGTCTTGTCGCGGATCGTCCGGCGCGGGTGCGGGCCGAGCGGACGCTGGTCGGCGATCACCGATTCGCCGCGGGCGGCGGCCTTGGCTTTTTCCCGCTCGACGAGGTCGGCCAGGGTCACCGAGGCCAGGTATTCAAACATCTTGGCGTTCAGCGTCGTCCACAGGTCGTGGGTCATGCAGCGGTGGTCGTCCAGACAGTTCTCGTTGCCGCCGCACTGCGTCGCGTCGAGGTTCTCGTCGACGGCACGGATGATGTCGGCGACGCTGACCAGCGCCAGCGGCCGGGCGATGCAGTAGCCGCCGCCGGGGCCGCGCACGGAATCGACGAGCTTGTAGCGACGCAGCTTGCCGAATAGCTGCTCCAGATAGGACAGCGAGATGCTCTGCCGCTCGGCGACGCCGGCCAGGGCGACCGGCCCTTCACCGCCGCGCAGGGCGAGATCCATCATCGCTGTCACGGCAAAACGCCCTTTGGTGGTCAAACGCATTGCGGTCTCCCGACTAATAACCAAGTATTGCGGTCAACTATACATAAACCAGACAAAATCAGTCAACTATTTTGCTCAGGTATTTCGGATCGAAATCGTCGCTCTGCTGCACTTCCTGGTCGCACTTGACGCCCTGCGCATCAAGCTCCTTGAGCAGCGATGCGAGACGGCGGTCGGTTTCGGCGGCATGGTCGAGCAGGCCGTGGATCGCCTTGGCCAGCGGATCGTCCTGGTCGCGGGCGACAGCGTAGGCCGAGAAGCCGAGCTTTTCCGCCTGCGCCTCACGCTCCTTGCTCTGCGCATCGATGATGCGCGCCGGGTTGCCGACCGCGGTGGCGCCAGCCGGCACCGCCTTGGTGACGACTGCGTTGGAACCGACCTTGGCACCGGCAGCGATGACGATGGGACCGAGCACCTTGGCGCCGGCGCCGACGACGACGCCGTTCTCCAGCGTCGGATGGCGCTTGCCCCTGGCCCACGAGGTGCCACCCAGGGTGACGCCATGGTAGAGCGTGACGTCGTCGCCGATCTCGGCGGTCTCGCCGATGACGACACCCATCCCGTGATCGATGAAGAAACGGCGGCCGATGCTGGCGCCGGGATGGATTTCGATGCCGGTGAAGAAGCGCGCCAGGTGCGCGGTGAAGCGCGCCAGCCAGCGCAGGCGGTGGCCCCACAGCCAATGCGCGAGGCGATGCAGGATCAGCGCGTGGATGCCCGGATAACAGGTGAGCACTTCCCAGAACGAGCGGGCCGCCGGATCGCGGTCAAAGACCGCGCGGATATCCTCACGCAAGTGCCGGAACATGGGGTGCTATCTCCCTATCGAAAGGGGGTGAATTCTAGAATACTCGACTGAATTTGTCAGCTATTTGCAGAAAGCTCGGCCAGAACGCGCCCCACCCCGGCCAGACAGGCCTCGCGCGCCGCCGGCTCGGCCGGGCTGCCGCTCAGGTAGGCGGCGACCAGCAGCGGCGGCCGGCCGGGCGGCCAGACGATGCCGACATCGTTGGCGTCGCTGCGATTGCTGCCGGTCTTGTCGCCGATCCGCCAGTCCGCCGGCAGCCCCGCCTTGAGCCGGCGCCCGCCGGTGGCGCAGGCAAGCAGCCAGTCCTGCAGTTGCCGGCGCGACGCCGGCGACAGCACGTCGCCGAGCAGCAAGCGGTGCAGCGTTGCCGCCATCGCCCGGGGCGTCGTCGTATCGAAGGCGGGATCGGCGCCGGGCTGATTCAGTTCGGGTTCACGCCGGTCGAGCCGGGTGACATCGTCGCCGCTGCGGCGCAGGAAGGCGGTCAGCGCCGCCGGTCCGGCGAAGCTGTCGAGGATCAGGTTGGCGGCGGCGTTGTCGCTGGTGGCGATGGTCGCCGCGCACAGTTCGCCCAGGGTCATGCCCTGGCCGTCGGCGAATTTCTCGGTCACCGGCGACCACGGCAGCAGGACCGAGCGGTCGAAGACGATGCGCCGGTCGAGACGCTCGAGGCCGGCATCGACCCGCTGCAGCACGCAGGCGCCGGCGAGCGCCTTGAACGAGCTGAGCAGCATGAAGCGCTCGTCGGCGCGATAGCCGACGCTGGCACCGTTTGCCGTATCGATGATGTGCACGCCGAGGCGGCCGCCGACCGTGGCTTCCAGTGCGCGCAGGCGATCAGCGACGGAGCCGCTGGCCAGCGCCACGCGCGGGGCGGCGGCAATCAGGCCGATGGCGGAAAGGGAGCGGAGAAAACGGCGGCGCGACATGCGCGCATTGTGCCAGCCGCTCAGGCGCCCGGCCAGGCGACCGGCTCGCCGTCGGCGCTCAGGCTGATCTGGCCATCGCTGGAGAAATGCAGCGAGATCTGCGCCGACGGTCGGTTGTCGGAGAACAACCAGGAATACTTGGCAACAACCGCGGCGGCTTCGGCCGACGAGGCGGCGGCGGTGTATTCCTCATGGAAAGGCAGGACCTTCTGCATCTCGACAAAGTGCGAGGTCAACGCAACCGCGCTCTGCATGCTGCGCGCCAGTACCGGCTCCTTGTCCAGCGCTGCCTTGAATTGCTCGGCATAGGGATAATCCGCCGGCAACTGGAGCTCACCGTTGCGATCATAGCTGATGCTCGCTGGCGCTTGCGGAATGCCGTTGGCGCTGAGGAAACCCGGCATTTCCTGGGCCACGTAGTCGTTCAGCGCCTGAATGTTGGCCGGCGACGGCAGCATCAACGGCGGCAGTTCGGTGAAACCGCCGGGGGGCGGCTGGAAGTAGGCCTCGATATCGATGTCGACCGTGCCTTGATCGGTATCGAAAGTCGCCGTGCGCGCCGCTGTGGCCGCACTGCTTTCGGCAGCCAGACGCTCGCGGGCGGCCTGCGAAATACTCACCGTGCCGGCAGCATTTGCCGCTGTCGTTACGGCAGTTGCCGCCAGCGACTGCTTGCGGAACGAGGAAGACACCGGGGAAACGACGGCAGACCACGGATTGGCGGCTTGTATGAGCATGGCGCGAGACTCTTGGGCGACGAAGTTGCATCTCGCTCTGCAAGCCTCATGCCATTTCCGCCTGAGCGGCGGCGACAGAGAGACGACGCACCAGTTCGGGAATGATCGCGGCCTCCGCCATGCCGTAGCCGAGGACCAGGCCGTTATCACCCGGCCCATCGGCGCTGTAGCGACTGAGCGCGCGCGCCGCAACCCCCTGCCCGGCAGCCGCGGCAACGATCGCCGTATCCGGCGCCCGCCCCGGCAGATGCAGCACCAGATGCAGGCCAGCATCACCACCGGCGATGCGGGCACCGGGAAAATACTGGACCAGCGCCTCGCGCAAGACCCGCTGGCGCTCCCGGTAGATCGGCGCCATCGTCCGCAGATGGCGAGTCAGCCGACCGCTGTCGAGAAAACGCGCCAACGCCCGCTGCTCGACCGCCTGGCCGCCGCGATGCAGTTCGCCGAGCGCCTGCCCGAAACTGTCGACGGCCCAGCGCGGCAGCACCAGGTAGGCGATGCGCAGGCCGGGATAGAGCAGCTTGCTGAAGGTACCGAGGTAGACCACCGGCGCTTCCGGGCGCAAGCCCTGGATCGCCGGCAGCGGCCGAGCGTGGCAGAACTCGCTGTCGTAGTCGTCCTCGATCAGCCAGTGCTGTCCGGGCACCAGGCGGGCCAGGAAAGCCAGCCGCCGTTCGAGCGCCAGCACGCTGCCGCCCGGGTACTGGTGCGACGGCGTCAGGTGCAGCAGGCGCGGCGGCCGTTCCCGCCACAGCGCATCCGGCGCCGCCATGCCCTGGCCGTCCACCGCCACCGACTGCACCGTCAGCCCGGCGGCGAGCAGCGTGTTGCGGGCGACCGGGTAGCCTGGCTCCTCGACCCAGGCAATATCGCCGGGGTCGGCCAGCAGGCGGGCGCAAGCGTCGAGCGCCGCCTGGGCGCCGGGCAGGATGAAGACCTGCGCCGCCGTGCAAACAACGCCGCGGCGGGCGCCGAGAAAACTGGCGACGGCCTGCCGCAGCGCCGGCTCGCCGCCGACCTCGGCGTAAGCGAGATGACGGGCGCCGACCGCGCGCCAGGCGTCCTGCAGCAGGCGCGACCAGAGCGGCCAGGGAAAGGCGTTGAGATCGGGGACGCCAGGCGCGAACGGCAAGGTCGGCTCGCCACGGCTGCTCGCCGACAGCGTAGCGGCGCGGCGCGACAGGACGCCGGATGCCGGCACCGGCGGCGGCAGCCTTGACGGCGCCGGCAAGCTGGCCACCCGGGTGCCGCCGCGATCGGCGACGAGAAAACCTTCGGCAAGCAGTTGCTGGTAAGCGTGCAACACGCAGTTGCGCGCCATGCCCGCGTCAACCGCCAGACGACGGCTGGCCGGCAGACGCAGGCCGGCGCCGAGGCGACCGTTAACGATCGCCTGCTTGAGCAGGCGGTACAGCCGCTGCTGGCGTGCCTCACCGGCGGCAGGCCGACGCAGTTCTTCGAGGAAGAGATCGAGCGCCATCTGGCTCCATCATTGAGTGGTTTCTTGGCTCCATCGATGGTGCCATAGCCGGGCTATGCTGACCGGACTTTTTCAGGAGAACATGATGAAACCGGACGCCCCCAGCCCGCGAACGCAAATCCGCCGCAAGCCGCAACGCGGCCACTACGACTTCGCCACCATCGCCGCCATCGTCGATGCGGCGCAAATCTGCCAGATCGCCTTCAACGAGGGAGGCAGCGTGCACTGCCTGCCGACTGCCTGCTGGCGCGTCGGCAATCACCTGTACATCCACGGTGCCAGCAACTCGCGGCTAACCCGGACCCTGAGCGGCAGCGACTGCTCGGTCTGCATCGCCCATCTCGACGGCCTGGTGCTGGCCCGCTCGGCCTTTCACCATTCGATGAATTTCCGCTCGGTGGTCATCTACGGTCGCTTCATCGCGGTCGATGACCCGGAAGAGAAGAAAACCGTCCTCGCCGCCTTTGTCGAGCACATCAGCCCGGGGCGCTCGGCGCTGGTACGCCCGGCCAGTACGGCCGAAGTCGCGGGAACCGCGGTGCTGCGCCTGAGTCTCGACGAAGCGGCAGCGAAGATTCGCAACTGGGGCGTTGACGACGACGCCGAGGACCTGGACATTCCCGTCTGGGCCGGCGTGGTTCCGCTACAGGTGGTCGCCGGAACGGCCATCCCGGAGGCAGGTTGTGCCGAAATGGCGAAACCGGCGCATCGATTTCCACAGACTGCCGAGTACGAATCAGCGCCGTAAACGAATTTCGCCGGCCAAGGGCCGGCGAATCAGACTTGAACTTCTCTTTGCGCGGCTCAGTGGGCGCCCTGATGCGGCGGCGCGCCATGAGAAGCGCTGTTTTCCTTGGCGATCTGCTTCGATGCGTAGCGTCCGATGTAGACGCCCATCACAAGGATGAAAAGAATCGTGAAAAGACTGAGCAAACCGATGTCAGAAGTTAAGAGCAGATTCCAGGCCATGAACGTTCTCCCTCGAATTTTTTGAAAGTGCTGAATCAGCCCTCATACGAACGCAATAATTGCGCCAGATCAAATCAGCCTCGAGGGAATTTCGCGAAACAACGCCGATGTCCGCCAGACGGTCGTTTTCGGCAATCCACGACACCCGCGCGTGCGTCATGACCGGGCTTGCTTTGCCAAAAATGGCACACAAGCCTGCCAACCATGTCACACCAGACAAACCCTAGCGCCTTGCCGCGTCGAGAAATGCATCCAGCAAGGGGGCGCAATCGAGCAGACCGCCGTCGCCATGGTGGTGGAATTCCGGGTGCCATTGCACGCCGCAGACAAAGCTACGACCTTTCCAGCGGATCGCCTCGATGATGCCGTCCGCCGCCTCGGCTTCGACCAGCACCTCGTTGCCGAGTCGGTGTATCGCCTGATGGTGGATCGACACCACCTGCCCGCCTTCGCCGCCGGCGAACCAACGGATGAAGTGGCCTTCGGGCGAGAAGCGCACCGGATGCGCGTGGCGGTCGTAATCCTCGTGTTCGTGGGCAATATCCGATGGAAACTGGGTCGGCAGATCCTGATACAGCGAACCGCCGAGCGCGACATTGATCAACTGCATGCCGCGGCAGATGCCGAGCACCGGTTTGCCCGCCTCCATGAACTCATGCAGCAGTTCCAGTTCGTAGGCATCGCGTACCGGATCGCCGGCCCACGCTGGCTGCAATGGCGCTTCGCCGTAAGCCAGCGGACTGACGTCGGCACCACCCTGCAGGATCAGGCCATCGAGGTACTCGGCGTAGTCACGCAGGCGGATGTTGCTGCGCATCAGGATGCCGTCCTGCAGGACCGACGGCACCATCAGCACCAGCACATCGCGCGACTGCACCCACTGGGCAATCGACTGCTCCAGCACCTGCAAGGTCCGCGTGTGGATGCCGCGGCCGTCCGGCTGCGGATGATGGATTCGCGCCGACAGGCCAATATGGATGGGACGGCGCCGAAAGATCATGTTTCATCTCCCCGGAAAGTACGCACCGCAGCGTCGACCATGCCGCGCAACCCGCCCGATTCGCTCTGCCAGCGGCGCAAATCGCTGGCATGGTTGCCCTTGCCGGCGACCCGGCGCAGCACTTCGAGCGCCCCGCTGCTGCCGAGCGCGGCGGCGTGCGGCGCCAGTTGCTCCAGGGTGGCCAGCACGTCGTCGCGCAAGGCCAGCGTCTGATGCCGACGCGGATGGACCAAGGTCGCTTCGAGCCCGAAACGGCAGGCCTGGAAGCGGTTGTAGTTGTACACCAGATAATCGTCTTCGCTGACCGGCTCGCCCCGCTCGCGCAGCATCCGGCACAGGGCCTGCAGGTAGGCGGCCAGGGCGGCCGCCCGCTCGACGCTGAGCGGCGTGTCGCAGACGCGCAGTTCGATGGTCCCGTACTCGGGTTTGGGCCGGATGTCCCAGTAGAAGTCCTTCATGCTCTTGACCACGCCGGTGCTTTCCATCTTGGCGAAGTAACCCTCGGCAAAATCCTCCCAACGCAACAGGAAAGGCGCCCGCCCGGACAAGGGGAAGGCAAACACCGAGTTCAGCCGCGCCGAATCGAACAAGGTATCGACCCCCTGCAGGAAGGGCGAGGACGCCGACAGGGCGATGAAATGCGGCAGGTAGCGGTTGAGCGCGTGCAGGAGGTAAAGCCCCTCGTCGGCGCTGGCGCAACCGATGTGCACATGCTGGCCGAAGACCGTGAACTGTTTGGCCAGGTAGCCGTACAACACGGACAGTTCCTGGAAGCGCGGCTTGTCGAAGATGCGTTGTTCCGACCAGCGCTGGAAGGGGTGCGTGCCGCCGCCGCAGATGCCGACGTTGAGGCGGTCGCCAGCCTCAACCAGGGCATTCCGCATCTGGCCGAGCTGACCGAGCAAGGCGCCGTAATCGGTGTGCACGTCGGTCGAAATCTCGATCATGCTCTCGGTGATTTCCGGCTTCACATCACCCGGGAAAGGCTTCTTGCCGAGCAGGAAGAGCATGTCGGCGGCTGCCGGGGTCAGGTCGAAATCGGTGAGATCGACCAGTTGCAGTTCCAGCTCGACGCCCATGGTCAATGCGTTGCCCGCCTTGAATGCCTCAAGCGCCATTTCTTCCCTCCTCGCGCCCGGCTTCGCCGGCCAGGATCAGCGCCCGCTGCGTCGCCACCGGACCGAGCAATTCGAGCACCAGCACCAGCAGGCCCAGACCGGCGACCTGGCTGAAAACCTCGATGCCGAGATGACGCGTCTGTTCGAGCAGCAGGATGGCGAACACCGACATCGGCGTCAGCGCCAGCCCGGTCAGCGCCCCCTTGCGCCAGCCAATCCCGGACAGTCCCGCAAAGCTCACGCAGGCGCCGATCTTGCACAGCGTGCGCACAACCAGGACCGCCAGCGCCAGCCCGGCACCCTGCGCCACCTGCGGCCAGGACAAGGTGGCCGACGCAAAGACGAACAGAAGGATACTCAGCAGACTGCCCAGAGTGCCGAAACCGCGGTCGGCGCCGGAGAAGACGATGCGCCGGTAACGCACCACCAGCCCGAAAACCAGCGCCGCCAGCAGGGCCGAGAACTGCAGCGCATGCGTCAGACTGACCAGCAGCAAGGTGGCGATGGCGAAGATCAGTGTCGCGTCGCCAGCACCGCGCTGCTGCCAGCGCAACAGGATCGGCACGGCGACGCCGAACATCGCCCCGATGCCGGCCGACACGCCGATCACCACCAGGCTGTGCCACAAGGCCGGGAACAGGCCGCCGGCACTGGTCAGCACCCAGTAAGCGGCAATCGCCTTGAAAACCAGCACGGCAAAGACGCAATTGAAGGCCGACAGATGCAGCATGCGCTCGGTGACCTGGCCGGAACAGCGCAGTTCGTTGGCCACCCGCAGCGCCGCCACCGGCGACGAGGACATCGCCAGCGCCGCCAGCAACAGGGCCGGCAGCGGCGCCAGGCCGAAGACGCGGGCGACCAGCAGCACAGCGACAAAGGTAGCGAAGGCCTCGACCAGGCTGGTCACGGCCAGCCAGCGGTTATGGCGCAACCAGTTCAGGTTGATGTGCTGGCCGAGTTCGAACAGCACCAGCGCAATGGCGAAATCCGCCACCAGCGCCACCGGCGTTCCGGCGGGCGCCGGCAACAGGCCGAGCTGACCGCTGGCCAACACGAAGCCGGCCAGCGCGTAACCGCAGACGCGCGGCAAGGACAGCCAGCGGCTGACTGCTTCGCCAGCCAGCCAGGCCAGCGCCAGGGCCAGCGGCCAGGCCATGCCGGCCAGGGAATTTCCAACAGCCTCAAGCATCATGCGCACTCCCGTGGTGAGTCGCTTGTGTCTTGCGCGTGCTTCAGATTACTGCAGGTTTGACCCCCATGTCAGTATCTGGCCGAACGAATCGCCGAGAGTTCCCGCTATCGTGCTATCAGTGGGCGCGACAATCCACCGGCGCCGCCTGCCCGCGCTCCCAGCAGGCGCTGGCCGCCTGCGGCGCCGGGTGCGGCGTGCCTTCGCGGTCGATCCTGGCGACGACGATGCGCGAACTGACGACGCCGGCCTTGTCGAGTTCCAGGCGCAGCAACCAGCCGGTGTTGTTGAGCGGGTCGGTAAAGCCGTCGAAGACGAAGTTGCCGAGGCTGTAGATCACCGGCTTGCCGCGGTAGATCTCGATTTCCTGGGTGACGTGCGGATGGCCGCCGACGACGGCGTCGGCACCGGCGTCGATCATCCGCCGCGCCAGCGCTTTCTGCCGCTCGCTGGCCCGCGTTTCGTGCTCCCAGCCCCAGTGCATCACCGGGATCACCAGGTCGGCCCGGTCGCGCTCGCGCGCCTGACGGATGTCGAGCAGCACCTGCTCATCCTCGCTCCAGGCGATGCCCGGCTGGTTGTGGCCGGCCTCGAAGCTGCGCGGGAAGAATTCGTTGTAACCAAGGAAGGCGATGCGCAGCCCCTTGCGCTCGACGATCAGCGGCCGGTGGGCGTCGGCCAGCGTGCGCCCGCCGCCGAAGTAGCCGAGACCGGCCCGCTCGAGGTGGCCGAGCATCTCGCCGAAGGCCGCCGGGCCGAAATCGCCGGAATGATTGTTGGCCAGGCCGACGGCGTCGAAATGGCGCTTCACCAGCTGCAGCACGCGCGGCGGTGCGCGAAAGGTATAGGGCTTGTCGGCTTCCGCCTTGCCACCGCGGGCAACGACGCATTCGAGGTTGGCAATGCGCAGGTCGGCGCTGTCGAGAATGGCGGCGAACGGCGCCAGCGGGTCGCGCCCCTGGCGGATCACCTTGCCCGGCGTGTCGTCGAGCATCACGTCGCCGACGAAGGCGACCGAGACGGTGCCGGCATCGGCCCATGCCGGAAGCGGCAGCAGGCAGGCGGCGAGCAGGAGCAGCGATCTCATGGGCGGACACTCGTCAGGGCGCAGTCGTACTGCAGTTCGCGCCCGAGGATGGGCGAATAGAGGCGCTGTTCGCCGGTCAGCGAACGGCCGTCGGCCGTCGGCGCGCGGTAGGTCGCCTGCTGCAACAGGATGGGCTGGCCGCGGCGCTGGTAATAGACGTAAATCTTGACGTACTCGGCGACGCCGTCGGCAGCGACGACAACGGCCTTGAAGTGGAAGTTGTCGTTGATGTTGGTCGCCGGCACCCGGTAGATGTCGGCGGCCGGTCCGTAGTCGAGGACGTGGACGGTGTTCGACTGTTCCAGCCGGCAGTGCAGCCACGGCCCGTCGGCGGCGCCGGATAGTGCCGGCGCCCCAAGCAGCGCGGCCAGCAGACAAAGCTCAAGACGCATCGCGTTTCCCCTCCCCTGTGGCCGGCATCATAACCGGGAAAAGCGCGGCGCCGGCTCAGTGGAAATCCCGGCTGCGGGTTTCCAGCCGCCCCAGCCAAGCCGACAGGTCGACCAGGCGCTGGGCAACCAGATGCACGACGCCGTCGGCGCATTGCAGTTGCCCGTAGACGCCGAGCAAGGGGGCGGCGAGCAGTTCGCGCCGCTGTTTCTCGACCAGCGCCGGCTTGACGACGACGTTGGTCCAGCCGGTCTCGTCCTCCAGCGTGACGAAGACGATGCCGGTCGCCGTGCCCGGCCGCTGGCGACCGGTGACGATGCCGGCGACGCGGACCAGCGCGCGGTCGCCGCGTTGCGCCAGTTCGCCGGCGCTGAGGAAGCGCCGCGCCGCCAGATGTTCGCGCAGCAGGGTCAGCGGGTGCGGGCGCAGGCTGTGGCCGAGCTGGCGGTAATCGGCGACCAGGTTGTCGGCCAGCGTCGGCGCCGCCAGCTCGACCGCTGCTTCCGGCGCCGGCAGGCCGGCGAAGAGGTCGCCCTGCACTGCCCGCCGGCCGCTGTCGGCAACCTGCCAGGCGGCCTGCCGGCGATGGCCGGCGAGGCCGCGCAGTGCATCGGCAGCAGCGAGCTGATCCAGATCGCGCTTGCCCAAGGCACAGCGCGCCGCGAGGTCGGCGACATCGGCAAACGGCGCCCGCCGCAGCGCGTCGGCAATCCGCACGGCCGCTTCCCGGCTCAGCCCCTTGATCTCGCGCAGGCCGAGGCGCACCGCGCCGCCCTCGTCGATCCGGCTGTCCCAGTCGCTCGCCGTGACATCGGCGGGCAGCACGCTGACGCCGTGGCGGCGGGCGTCCTGGATCAGCATCGACGGCGAGTAGAAACCCATCGGCTGACTGTTGAGCAAGCCGCACAGGAAGGCCGCCGGATGATGGCGCTTGACCCAGGCCGAGGCATAGACCAGCAGCGCGAAGCTGGCGGCGTGCGATTCGGGGAAGCCGTATTCGCCGAAGCCCTGAATCTGGGCGACGATGCGCTCGATGAAGGCGGCCGGCACGCCGTTGCGCGCCATGCCGGCGCGCAGCTTGTCCTGATAGCGGGCGAGATTGCCTTTACGCCGCCAGGCCGCCATCGCCCGCCGCAATTCGTCGGCCTCGCCGGGCGTGAAGCCGGCGGCGACGATGGCCAGTTGCATCACCTGTTCCTGGAAGATCGGCACGCCGCAGGTGCGCGCCAGCACCGCGTCGATCGCCGGCGTGATCTCCTCGATACGCTCCTTACCCTGGCGCCGCTTCAGGTAGGGATGGACCATGTCGCCCTGGATCGGCCCGGGGCGCACCAGCGAGACCTCGATCACCAGGTCGTAGTAGTTGCGCGGCTTGAGGCGCGGCAGCATGCTCATCTGCGCCCGCGATTCGACCTGGAAAACGCCCATGCTGTCGGCGCGGCACAGCATGTCGTAGGTCGCCTTGTCGCCTTCGGGGATTTCGTTCAATGCCAGCGGCCCGATCATCGCCAGCATCCGGCGCAGCGCCGACAGCATGCCGAGCGCCAGCACATCGACCTTCATCAGGCCGACCGCGTCGAGGTCGTCCTTGTCCCACTGTATTACCGTGCGCTCGGCCATCGCCGTGTTCTCGACCGGCACCAGCCGGGCCAGCGGCCCGCGCGACATGACGAAGCCGCCGACGTGCTGGGTCAGGTGGCGGGGAAAACCGCGCAGCTGCTCGGCCAGCCACAGCCACTTGGCGACGCGCGGCGACGCCGGGTCCAGCCCTTGCTCGGCGAAGCGTTCCGGCATCTGCTCGCGCTTGTCCCACCAGGCGAGCGAGGCGGTCAGCGCGTCGATGCGGGCAATGTCGAAACCGAGCGCGCGGCCGGCGTCGCGCAGCGCGCCCTTGGTCCGGTAAGTGATGACTGCGGCGGCCAGCGCAGTGCGCTCGCGGCCGTATTTTCCGTAGATGTAGGCGATGACCTCGGCGCGCCGCTCGTGCTCGAAATCGACGTCGATGTCGGGCGGCTCGCCGCGCTCCTTGGAGACGAAGCGTTCGAACAGCATCGCCGAGCGCGCCGGGTCGACCTCGGTGATACCGAGCGCGAAGCACACCGTCGAATTCGCTGCCGAGCCGCGCCCCTGGCACAGGATGCCGGCGCCGCGGGCGAAGCAGACGATGTCGTAGACGGTCAGGAAATAGGCTTCGTAGCTCAACTCGGCAATCAGCCGCAGTTCGTGCTCGATGCGCTCGCGCACCGCGCCCGGCACGCCCGTCGGATAGCGCCGGCGCAGCCCGGCCTCGGTCTCGTGGCGCAACCACGAGGTCGGCGTGTGGCCGGCGGGGACGATTTCCTCCGGGTATTCGTAGCGCAGCTCGTCGAGCGAGAACGTGCACAAGGCCGCGATGCGCAGCGTCTCGGCCAGCAGTTCGGGCGAATAGAGCCGCGCCAGCCGCAGGCGCGAGCGCAAGTGGCGCTCGCCGTTCGGGAACAGCGCGTGGCCGGCGTCGAACACCGAGGTCTTCAGGCGCAGCGCGGTCAGCACGTCCTGCACCGGCCGGCGCGCCCGCACGTGCATGTGCACGTCGCCTGCGGCCACCAGCGGCAGGCCGCAGGCGACGCCGAGCGCCTGCAGGTCGGCCAGCCTGGCCGCATCGTCCGGGCCGGCGTGCAGTTCGACGGCGATCCAGCAACGTCCGGGAAAACGTTCGGCCAGCCAGCGCCCGTCGGCAACCGAGGGCGTCGCCTCGGGCACCCACAGCACCAGGCAATCGGGCAAGGCGCCATTCGGCGAGATGGCGTTCAGGTCGTGGCGCTGCAAGGTATAGGCACCCTTCTCCGTCCGCCGCCGGGCAAGCGTGATCAGCGCCGAGAGGTTGCCGTAACCGTCGCGGTTCTGCGCCAGAAAGACCAGTTTCAGGCCGTCGACCGTACTCATCTCGCTACCGATGACGAGGCGCGTCGCCCCGCCCTGCGCCCGGAACGCCTGATGCACGCGCACGACGCCGGCCAGCGAGCACTCGTCGGTCAGCGCCAGCGCCGCGTAGCCCTGCGCCACCGCCTGCGCCGCCAGCTCCTCCGGATGCGAAGCACCACGCAGGAAGCTGAAGTTGGACAGGCAGTGCAGCTCGGCGTAGTCGGGGAGCGCGGACGGGACGGTCAATGCGGGCCTCTGGCAAACAACTGTATTTTCATACAGTCATTTTAGCCCGGCCCGCGTTTCAGTCCCAGCGCTGCTGATAGGAAAAGGTCGGCAGCTTCCAGGCGAAGCGCAGCGCCAGCATGCGGAAGGCGAAACCGGCGCCGAAGCAGACCAGGGTGATCAGGTCGCTGTCCCAGCCGAGCCCGCGCAAGACCAGGAAGAGCACGCAGACGAACAGCGAGACGCTGGCGTACAGCTCGCGGCAGAAGACCACCGGCACCTGGTTGCACAGCACGTCGCGCAGCACGCCGCCGGAGATCCCGGTCAGCATGCCGGCCATGATCACGACCACCACCGGGTAATCGAGCTGCAGCGCGACGTTGCAGCCGATCAGCGAGAAGGCAACCAGGCCGAGCGCGTCGAGCATCAGGAAAACCCTCTTCATGTGGTGCATGAAGCGGGCGATCAGCGTCGTCGCCAGCCCCGCCAGGATGACCAGGTAGACATACTCGGGATGCTGGGTCCAGCCGATCGGGTAATGACCGAGCACGACATCGCGGATCGTGCCGCCGCCGAGCGCGGTGACGAAGGCGATGACGGCGACGCCGAAGAAATCCATGTCGCGGCGGCCGGCGGCCAGCGCGCCGGACATCGCCTCGGCGGCGATGGCGACCAGGTAGACGACCAGCAAGAGGTCGAACTGCTTGCTGGCGAGCGGTTGAAAAACGTGGGCGAGACTGTCGAACATCGGGAGGCTTTCGTCAAAAAAGCGGAAACCCCAGCGGGTGTTTCCGCGACGCCTCTCCCCCTGTCCTTTTACCTGAGAGTTTCGGCCCGCAAGAGCCTGCCCCTTCGGTGAGTCAGCGGGCGCAGCGCGCTCGCGACTTCTCTCCAGCCGGCGAATCATGTCTGCAGTTCGGCATGCCTGAGCGATTATGGGAGTTTGCGCCTTCGGCGGAGCTTGGCGAACCAGCGCTCTCTCTCCTGCAGAGGGGCAGGATTATCGGCAGCGCTGGGGATGCCTGTCAATCTCGAGCAGCCGGCCGAGCGCTGACACAGTGACGCCGCCTGAATCAGGCGGTTTGACCGAATCGAACGATTTAACTACATTAAGACTGTCATAGCAGCACCGTGAGGACTGAGCATGCAAACCTATACCGCCAATGAAGCCAAGACCCGTTTTGGCGAATTTCTCGACCGTGTGCAGCGCGAGCCGGTGCGGGTGATGCGCCATGACCGGGTGGTGGGCGTCATGGTGAGCGCCGAGGATTACGAGGCGATGCGTACCTTCTATGCGGATCGTCTGCTGAAAACCATGGATGAAACTGCCGCAGGCGCAGAGCGCGCCGGGCTGACCCCGGAAAAGCTGGCCGACCTGCTCGCCGACGAGAGCTGAACGGAGCATGCGTCCGGCTTCTGCGGGTTTCGCGGTGGTCATCGATACCAATGTCTGGATCAGCGGTTTGCTCTCCGCCAGCGGCGCGCCCGCGCAGTTGACGCGTCAGGCGGTGCGAAGCGGCCGACCGGTGTTTTCGGCCGAGACCTTTGCCGAACTCAGGGAGCGCTTATGGCGGCCAAAATTTGACCGCTACATCACGCTCGAACAGCGCAAACGCTTCCTGCTTGATCTTGAATCCATTGCTTGCTGGGTTGATGTGCCGCCGACGATTGCCGGCCAGCCACTGTGCCGCGACCCGGTGGATGACAAGTTTCTCCATCTGGCGCTCGCGGCCGGCGCCAACTGGCTGATCACCGGCGATCAGGATTTGCTGGTCCTGGCTGACAGCGCCGCCGCCCAGAGGGTAGGCATCCTCTCGCCGGCCGAAGCCTTGCGTCTCCCACCGTTTTCCGTCTGAAACGAGCACGAACGAAACCGAAGCGCTTCCTGCTCGCCCATGCTCTGTGGCTGACCGGCAAGACGCATGTCGGCAAACAAGGGAAGCGATCCCGCTGACCCCGGCGCAAAGTTGTAGTAGCCTTGCGCCCCCTTTTTGGTCGACCCAGGACATGATCATGGCGCGTGGATTGCAGCACGCCACATTCAACCGCTCAGCGCTCGTCCGCGTTCTCTCCGGCGCCCTGCCAGAAGTCCCCGCACTGAATTACGATTTCGGCGAGCGGCTCGGGCAATGGCTGGACGTTTCCGAAGCGTTAACGCTGTATTCGGTCCTTGCTCCCCGGGCCGGCGGCGGGGTGGCCGGGGGTTCGGCAAATGACGATCTCTCCGAGCAACTGGCCCGCGTGCGCCGCCATCTGAGCGATTCGATCAAGGCCGACGGCGTTTTCAACGCGCCGCCGGCGCGCATTCCGTTTCCGCTGCCGCTGCCCAATGCGACGCCGGAAAGTGCCGCCGACTTTTCGCCCTACCACCGCTATTACCTCGCCCACCAGCGCGACATGAACGCCGCCATCACCGCCCTGCGCGCCAGTGCCCGCAAGGCGCTGGCCGCTCGGTCGGCGGCCGGTCGGCAGCTGGCCGAACTCGACGCCACCTTCGACCAGTCGCTGGCTGCCCGCGAGCGCACGCTGTTCGGCAACATCCCGATCCTGCTCAGCAAGCGCTTCCAGCAGCGTTACGCCGACCACCGCGCCACGCTCGGCGAGGGCGGCATCGACGATCCCGCCGCCTGGGCACAGCCGGGCAGCTGGCTCGAAGCCTTCTGCCAGGATGCCCAGACCGTGCTGCTGGCCGAGCTGGAACTGCGCCTGAAGCCCGTCGCCGGGCTGATCGCCGCCCTGGCTGCCCGGCCGGGCAGCGCCAACCACGAAACGAATCCCCGATGAACCGCAATCTCAGTCTCTTCGCCTTCATCCTCGGCCTGCTCGCCGTCGTCTGGGTCGCCATCGGCTACCTCGACGGCCACGCGCTGGCCTTCTCCGTCTCCTGCATCATCGCCGTGGTCTATGTCGCCGGTGCCCTGGAAATGCGGCGCTTCCACGCCAACACGGCGGCGCTGGCGGCAGCGCTGCGCAACATCCCGGACGACATCGGCCACCTCGGCGAATGGCTGCAACAGGTGCCGGTCGCCTTGCAGAACACCGTGCGCCTGCGCATCGAAGGCGAACGCGTCGCCCTGCCCGGCCCCGGCGTCACGCCCTACCTGGTCGGCCTGCTGGTACTGCTCGGCATGCTCGGCACCTTCCTCGGCATGGTGGTCACGCTGAACGGCGCCGTGCTGGCGCTGGAAAGCACCACCGACCTGCACACCATCCGCGCCGCGCTGGCCGCGCCGGTCAAGGGCCTGGGCGTCGCCTTCGGCACCTCGGTCGCCGGCGTCGCCACCTCGGCCATGCTCGGCCTGATCTCGGCGCTGTGCCGACGCGAACGCCTGCAAGTCGGCCAGTTGCTCGACAGCCGGATCGCCGGCGTGCTGCGCGACTTTTCGCTGACCTACCAGCGCCAGGAAACCTTCAAGGCCTTGCAGGCGCAGGCCCAGGCGCTGCCCGAGCTGGTCGGCAAGCTCGATGCAATGATGAGCCGCATGGCCGAACACCACCGCCAGCTCGGCGAGCAACTGTTGGCCGGCCAGCAGCGCTTCCACGACGAAGCCAAGGGGCTGTACGGCAACCTGGCGCAATCCGTCGACCAGTCGCTCAAAGCCAGCCTCAAGGACAGCGCAACGGTCGCGGCGCAGACCATTCAGCCGGTCGTCACCGCCACCATGACGAGCATTGCAAACGAGACGCGCGCCCTGCACGACAAGCTGTTCGGCACCGTCGAAACGCAACTGGCCGGCATTACCGGGCAATTTGCGCAAGTCGTCGGCGGCGTCAGCGAGACCTGGACGCAGGCCCTGACCCATCACGAACAGGCCACCGAGAGCCAGCACCAGCAACTGCAAGCCGCGCTCACCGCCTACGCCGAGACCTTCGATCAGCGTGCCACGACGCTGCTCGCCTCGGTCGAAACCACCCAGGCCAAATTGCAGGCCGATGCCGCCCAACGACACGCCGCATTGGCCGAAACCACCACCGCCAGCCAGCAACAACTGGCTGCCACGCTGGCCACCCAATTCGACGGCGTCACCACCCGCCTCGACCAGGCCGTCAGTCAAGTGGCCGACACCTGGCAAGCCGCGCTGGGCCAGCACACCCGCACCAGCGATGCGCTGAGCGAGAAACTGGACACGACGCTGAGCGTCTTCGCCGACACCTTCGGCCAACGCTCGCAAGCCTTGCTCGACTCGGTGGCCGGTACGCACGCCGCGCTGAAGGGCGAACTGGCCACCAGTCATGCCGCCTTCGCCCAGACCACGCAGGCCCAGCAGGCCGCAATCAGCGAGCAGGTCGCCGGCCAGCTCGACGGCATCGCCCGGCGCTTCGACGGCGTCGTGCAAACGGTGTCCGAAACCTGGACCGGCGCGCTGGCCAAACACGAACAGGCGAGCGACCGCCTGACGCAGGCGCTGGAACAAACCCAGACCAGCCTCGCCGACAGCTTCGCCCAGCGCAGCGCCGCCCTGCTCGCCGATATGCGCGCCACGCAGGCTGACTGGCAGCGCGATTGGGCGAGCGGCGAACAGGCCCGTCAGGCCGGTTTTGCCGACGCCCTCGCCGCCATGGCCGGCAAGCTCGAAGCGCAATGGCAGCAACACGGCGACGCCACACTGGCGCAGCAGGAACAGATCACCCGCACGCTCGGCGACACCGCCCGCGAGCTGGTCGCCGCGCACCAGCGCCAGGCCGAAACGACCATCGCCGAGGTCACCCGCCTCATGCACACCGCCGCCGAGGCGCCCAAGGCCGCGGCCGAGGTCATCGGCCAACTGCGCCACGAACTGTCGGCGAGCATGGCCCGTGACAACAACCTGCTCGAAGAGCGCAGCCGCATCATGGAAACCCTGGGCGCCCTGCTCGACGCCATCAACCACGCCTCGACCGAGCAGCGCAGCGCCATCGACGCGCTCGTCGCGTCGTCGGCCGAACTGCTCGAACGCGCCGGCAGCCAGTTCGCCGCCAGAGTCGAGAGCGAAGCCGGCAAGCTGGTCGAGGTCGGCAGCGGCATCGCCGGTGGTGCGCTCGAAGTGGCCAGCCTGGGCGAGGCCTTCGGCGCTGCGGTCAAGCTGTTCGCCGAATCGAACGACAAGATGATGGCCGCCCTGCAACGCATCGAAAACGGCCTGGCCAAGTCGCTGACGCGCAGCGACGAGCAGCTCGCCTACTACGTCGCCCAGGCGCGCGAAATCATCGACCTCAGCATCCTGTCGCAGAAGAAGATGGTCGACGACCTGCAGCGCGTCGCAGCGAGCGAGGCATAACGATGGAAAACATCGACGCCAGCGTCGACCACGGCACCCCTGTCTGGGCCGTCTTCGGCGACCTGATGGCCGGGCTGCTCGGCGCCTTCGTGCTGATCCTGGTCGGCGTGCTCGGTGTGCAGCTCGAACTGGTCAGCAGCCTCGAAGCCGAAATCCAGAAACGCCAGCAGGAAGAACAACGCCGCGAAGCGCTGGAAAAGGCGCTGGCCGGCCCGCTCGCCTCCGGCCGCGTGACGCTCGACAACGGCAAGATCGGCATCAGCGGCAACGTGCTCTTCGCGCTGAATTCCGACCAATTGCAGCCGGAAGGCAAGCAACTGTTGAAGAGCCTGTCCCAGCCCATCGCCGCCTACCTCGGCGCTAGCGAACAGATGCTGATGGTCAGCGGCTTCACCGACGACATGCCGGTGCGCGGCAGCAACAGCCGCTTCGCCGACAACTGGGAACTCTCGGCCCAGCGCGCGCTGACCGTCACCCGCACGCTGATCGAGGACGGCGTGCCTTCGTCGTCCATCTTCGCCGCCGCCTTCGGATCGCAGCAGCCGGTCGCCGACAACGCCGACGCCGAAGGCCGCGCCCGCAACCGCCGCGTCGAAATGGCGCCGGTGCCCAAGTCGCGGACCAATGCCAAGGACGCCAATGGCTGACCGGGGAGAGCTCCAGCGCCGACTCGATGCCCTACGCGCCAGCGGCGCCGCCGAGCGCGATCCCGTCCGCTTCGCCTACCTCGACGCCCTGGCCCGCCGCGCCGCGACGCAACCGGCCAGCATCCGCCAGGTGCTCGCCGACAAATTCGGCGCTGGCGCCGACGAACTGCTCAGCCGCCCGACACCGACGCCAACGGCGAGCGCGGCGAGCGACCGCGCCAGCCCGCTCGCCACGCTGCTCGCCTACATCGCCCAACAGGCCCACGCTCAGCCAGAATCCAACCCACTGGCCAACGCGCCTGCACGCCCGCCAGACGACCAGCGACCCAGCGCAAAGGATTCGGTTGGCGCCAGCCGCCCGCCAGCACCGGAACTCAAATCCGTCGCCTACTTCCGCGACGAGTGGTCCAAGCTCAGCACCGAGCAGCAACTGACGCAGACCCTGGCCCAGGCCCCGGAAAACGCCGGCCCGATGAATTCCCAGCACCTCGTGCTGCGCAGCCTGCAGCTCATGCGCGACATCGCGCCGGATTATCTGCACGGTTTCATGTCCTACATCGACGCGCTGATCTGGCTGGAACACGCGGCCCCGGTCAAGCCAGCGCCGGCGCGTGCCGCCGCCAGCGAGGGAGCACCGGCAAAGCGGGCGGCCAGGAGCAGCCCGAAGCGTCGCTGATCGAACCCGGCCCGGAGCCGCGCGCGAGTTTCTTCCCGAGCGTTGTCAAATCGCAGCGCTCCCACAGGCTTGGCTGGCTTTAGAATTCTTTCTTGTGGTTGCAGTAGATCGCAGCTAAAATCCAGCACGAGTCAAGAGCGCTGTCGATTACGGTGCGTTGGACGATTGTTCCACTTGGCTTACCAAATTTTAGCGGGTCGCGATTTTGCGACCCGTTTTCGTTTGCGGGGGGGATTTGCGTTGCACCTCTTATACTTAGACGAGTCTGGTCACACACATGACCCAAGCACTGCCTTTTTCGTCTTAGCAGGTTTTGCCGTGTTTGAGCGATCAACGCACTGGTTGGAATCGAGGATCAACCCCATCGCAGCACGATTCAGTCCTCATGATCCTTCGGCCATCGAATTCCATGGATCGCCGATGTACTCAGCTAAAGACGACTGGTCGGGCATTGCCCCTGCCGATCGCGTTCAGGCATTGGTTGATGTTCTGTCATTGCTTGGAAATCCCCAGCTCAAACTTAGGGTCTTTGCATCCGTCATTGAAAAGTCTTTGGTGCCGCTTGATCAGATTCTTCACCAATCATTTGAAGCTGTTGCACACCAGTTTGATCAGTTCTTGGCGGACATGTGGGTTCGTCGCCGCGATGGGCAAAGAGGACTGGTTGTATGCGACAAAGCGTCTTACGAGCAGAAGTTCCAGGCGCTTTCGTCTTTGTTTAAGCATCAAGGCCATAAGCTCGGACGCCTTCGGAACTTCGCTGAGGTTCCACTATTTCTGGATTCGAAAGCGTCACGCCTGATCCAGATGGCTGATCTAATTGCCTATTGGATATTCCGTTACTACCAGTCAAAAGATGATCGTGGCTTTCGACTAATTGAGCCGTACATCCTCCGGCACGCAACTCAACGGGTTGGTCTTGTAACTTCGGTGAGTCCTGCAACTGAAGTTGCACTTGCGGCCATCCAACCGCATAAATATCCATTCCCAAGCCCATCACCGATGTAATTGGGCACTACGTTCTACAGCTTTTGGTCTGCTTAGGGACGATAGCCGCCTTTTGCGGATTCTCAAGCCTCAATCTCCCAAGCTCACCCCCGCCGCCTTCGCCCGTGCCGCGTGCGCCTTGCGGTAGCTGTCGAGCAGGCGCTGGTGGCGGTCGAGGCCTTCCAGCTGCACGCTGGTCGGCGTCAGGCCGTGGAAGCGGATGCTGCCGTCGACTGAGCCGATGACCGCGTCCATGCGTTCGTTGCCGAACATGCGGCGGAAGTTGGGCTCGTAGTCTTCCAGTTCCAGTTCGTCGTCGAGCAGCACTTCCAGCACCACATTGACCGCCTGGTAGAACAGGCCGCGTTCGGCGGTGTTTTCGTTGTACTGCAGGTAGGCTTCGACCTGTTCCTTGGCCGCCTCGAAATCCTGCAGCGCGAGGTTGATGAGGAGCTTGAGTTCGAGGATAGTCAGCTGACCCCACTCGGTGTTCTCGTCGAATTCGACGCCGATCAGCGTGATGATGTCGTTGTAGTCGTCGAGTTCGCTCTCTTCCAGGCGCTCCAGCAGGGCTTCCAGCGCCGCGTCGTCAAGGCGGTGCAGGTTCAGGATGTCTTCGCGGAAGGCCAGCGCCTTGTTGGTGTTGTCCCAGATCAGGTCGTCGACCGGGTAGATTTCCGAGTAGCCGGGCACCAGGATGCGGCAGGCGTTGGCACCCAACTGGTCGTAGACGGCGACGTAAACCTCCTTGCCCATTTCGGCGAGGATGCCGAACAGCGTGGCGGCTTCATCGGCATTGGAATTCTCGCCCTGACCGGAGAAATCCCATTCGACGAAGTCGTAATCGGCCCGGGCGCTGAAGAAGCGCCAGGAGACAACGCCGCTGGAGTCGATGAAATGCTCGACGAAGTTGTTCGGCTCGGTGACGGCGTTGCTTTCGAAGGTTGGCCGCGGCAGGTCGTTGAGGCCTTCGAAGCTGCGCCCCTGCAGCAGTTCGGTGAGGCTGCGTTCGAGCGCCACTTCCAGGCTGGGATGCGCACCGAAGGAGGCGAAGACGCCGCCGGTGCGCGGGTTCATGAGCGTCACGCACATCACCGGGAACTGGCCGCCGAGCGAGGCGTCCTTGACCAGCACCGGGAAGCCCTGCTTTTCCAGTTCCTCAATGCCGGCGACGATGCCCGGGTATTTGGCCAGCACCTCGGCTGGCACGTCGGGCAGCGCGATTTCGCCTTCGAGAATCTCGCGTTTCACCGCCCGCTCGAAGATTTCCGACAGGCACTGCACCTGCGCTTCGGCCAGCGTGTTGCCGGCGCTCATGCCGTTGCTGAGGAAGAGGTTGTCGATCAGGTTTGTCGGGAAATACACCGTCTCGCCGTCCGACTGGCGCACGTAGGGCAGCGCGCAGACGCCGCGTTCGGTGTTGCCGGAGTTGGTGTCGAACAGGTGCGAGGCGCGCAGTTCGCCGTCCGGGTTGTAGATTTCCAGCGTGTAGTCGTCGAGCAGGCCCTTGGGCAGCGCATCCTTCTTGCCGGGCTTGAACCAGCGCTCGTTCGGGTAATGCACGAAGGGCGCGTTGGCGAATTCCTCGCCCCAGTACTGGTCGTTGTAGAAATGGTTGCAGCTCAGGCGTTCGATGTATTCGCCGAGCGCCGAAGCGAGCGCGCTTTCCTTGGTCGCGCCCTTGCCGTTGGTGAAGCACATCGGCGAATGCGCGTCGCGGATGTGCAGCGACCAGACATTGGGCACCAGATTGCGCCAGGAGGCGATCTCGATCTTGATGCCCAGCCCGGCGAGCAGGCCGGACATGTTGGCGATGGTCTGTTCGAGCGGCAGGTCCTTGCCGGCGATAAAGGTCTGCGTATCGGCGTCGGCGCTGACGGTCAGCAGCGCCTGCGCGTCGGCGTCGAGATTCTCGACTTCCTCGATGATGAACTCGGGGCCGGTCTGCACCACCTTCTTTACCGTGCAGCGGTCGATGGAGCGCAGGATGCCCAGCCGGTCCTTCTCGGAAATGTCCGGCGGCAGCTCGACCTGTATCTTGAAGGTCTGCTTGTAGCGGTTTTCCGGATCGACGATGTTGTTCTGCGACAGGCGGATGTGCTCGGTCGGGATGTTGCGCGTGTCGCAGTAGAGCTTGACGAAGTAGGCCGCGCACAAGGCCGACGAAGCCAGGAAGTAGTCGAACGGCCCAGGCGCCGAGCCGTCGCCTTTATAGCGGATCGACTGGTCGGCGATGACCGTGAAGTCGTCGAACTTGGCTTCCTGACGAAGCTTGTCGAGAAAATTGACCTTGATTTCCATGCGGCTGTCCCAGCGTTCTAAACGAATCGGTCGCCATTATCCGGGTTTCCCGGCGGCCGGGTACGAGGTGAAGCCGCTCAGGCCGCGTAATGCAGCACCGCGAAGAAGTGGCAGCCGGTACCCGTTGCAACGAAAGCGTGCCATACGGCATGGGCGTAGCGGACGCGGGAATCGAGCATGAAGAAGACGACACCGGCGGTGTAGGCGACACCACCGGCGACGAGCAGGATGACGCCGGGCAGCGAGACGTGCTCGACCAGCGGCACCGCCGCGATCAGCACCAGCCAGCCCATGGCCAGATACAAGCCGGTGGACAGCCAGGGATGGGAGAGCCGGTTGAATGCCTTCAGGGCGATGCCGGCGGCGGCCATCGACCAGACCAGACCGAACAGCGTCCATCCCCAGGAACCGGCCAGGGCGCCGAGTGCGAACGGGGTGTAGCTGCCGGCAATGAAGCAGTAGATGGCGCCGTGATCCAGCTTCTGGAACAGGCGTTTCAGCTTGCCCGCCGGGAAGGCGTGGTAGAGCGTCGAGGTCAGGTAAAGGAGAACCATCGTCGCCGCAAACACACTGGCCCCGACGACATTGGCCACGCCGAAATGGCTGGCCGAGGCGATCAGGAAAGGGACGCCGACAATCGCCGCCAGCAGCGCCACGCCGTGGCTGACGCTGTTGGCGATTTCTTCACCCAGGCTTTGTGGTCGTTCAGTCATGAGGTTCATCGTAGCACCTCAGGCATTTTTTCTCCGTGACCATCGGTAGCGATTTGCCCGGATCGTGTTATCCGGCCACGCTGCGGCGCCTCAGGCAAACACCCCGTGCAGATACCAGCCCTGCGCGTCGCGGAAAATCCACGCCCATTGTCCCTCGCCGTTGCGGGCGACGAAGTAGTCGCGACGGATGTCGCCAGTCGCAGCGCTTTCGCCGCTGTCCCACCAGCCGCTTTCCAGGCGCTCGCCGCGCGTGACGAGTTGCAGCGGGCCGTGCCAGTGCGGGCCGTCGGCGCGTTCGGTCAGCGGCTGCGGCACCGGCAGCAGCCAGAGCGGGCGCGGGAGAGCCCAACTTGCAGTGGATGCTGTCCCGGCCGCCAGAATGCCCGCCGGATCGGCGTTGCGCGAGGCGCATTCCGGGCGGTGGTCGGCGTGCGCCGCCAGGCTGCGCACGGCGTCGTCGCCAAGACGGGCGCGCAGGCGTTCGAGGCAGGCGGCGGCGCCCTCGCCGCTCGTCGCCTGCTCGAACAGGCCGGCGCTGGCGCCAGGCCGGGCGACGACCTCGTCGGCGTCGAGGTGCAGCGCCTCGACCGGCGCCGCCAGTTGCAGGCGGCCGAGGTGTTCGCGCAGCAGGCGCATGAAACGGCCCTCATCGGCGCAGGGCTCGCCGAAGCGCAACGGCAGCGTGCTGCTTGAGCCGTCGTCGTGAGTCAGGCGCAGTGTGCACGCGCGCAGCAGCGACTGGCGCACCTGCAGCCAGCCGGCCAGCGCGGCGAACAGGCGCTGCGCGGCGAAGGCCAGGCCTTCGGCGAAATCGACGCGCGACGGCAGCTCCAGCCCGGCGGCGAAGCGTTCGGGAAAGACGAAAGCGTGCTGCGGATCGGGCAGTTCGCCGCGGGCGCGCAGCAGGTCGTCGACCGGGCCGTTGCCGATGCGCCGACGCAGGCCGGCAGGCGCGCTCAGTTCGCCGAGACGGCGCAGACCGAAGGCTTCCAGACGGGCGACGACCTCGTTTGGCCAGCCGGGCACGGCGCACGGCAAATCGGCCAGCGCCGCCTGCAGCGCGGCCAGGCTCTCGTAGCTGGCCGCCGCGTCGGCGCGCGCCAGCCAGCGGGCGCCGAGCGGCGTCGGCGCGACCGCCCAGGCGACGCTCCAGCCCTGCGCCCGGCAGCCGTCGAGCGCTGCCGCGACGATGGCGGCGATACCGCCGAACAAGCGCCGGCAGGCGCCGATTTCCAGCAGCAGCGCATCCGGTGAGGCCAGGCTGACGGTCGGCGTGAAGCGCCCGGCCCAGCAGGCGAGATCGGCGAGCGCCCTGGCTTCGCGCGCCGGGTCGCGCTCGCTGGCGCGCAGCCCGGGCAGCAGGCCGAGCGCGGTCGACAGCTTGTGCCCGGGCAAGATGCCTGCGGCAACGGCAAGCGGATCGGCAGCCAGCACCCGACCACGGGCCGTGACGACGCTAGGCGACTGCCGCGACGGCAGGGCTTCCAGCGTCAGCAGCGGAAAATGCAGGGCCAGCCACAACACGTGCTTTCCTTCCCGGTCGGGGAATCTCGATCTGCAACAGGCGCGACGCCGGGCGGCCGCGTCGCTTCAGAATGCGCAACGCCAACCGGTCGGCACTGGCGCTCAGCGTCAGGCGCAGCGGAGCCGGCGACGGCGTCGCGGCGTCCACGGTCGACCGCCACAGAACCGCCAGAACCGCCTGCCCCTCGGCCGCCACCTGCAGGCGGCGCAGCGCCCGGGCGTCGATGCCGGCGTCCGGCCAGGCAAGCAGAGCGGCGAAACCGCCGCATCTGAGCAATTGCTCGACGCACCAGGCCGCCTGCTTGCCGGGACGGATCACCAGCAGGCGCTCCGGCGCCACCCCGGCCGCCGCCCAGGCCGGCGCATGCGGCAGCCAGGGCGGCGCGACCAGAGCCAGCCGCCCACCTTCGTCCGACAAACGGGCCAGCGCCGGCAGCAGCAGGCTGATTTCGCCGATGCCGCCACGGTCGCTCAGGATTTCGGTGAGATTGCCGCGCGGCCAGCCGCCGCCCGGCAGTTCGGCGTCGAGTTCGGTGTAGCCGCTGGCCACGGTGCCCGCCGGCAGGCCGGGCAAGGCGTCGCCGCGCCAGATGTCGCCACGCGCCAGGACCGCCGCCAAATCCACCGGCGACGGTTGGGCGCTCATGACAGCTTGGCGACGGCTCCGCGGATCAGGCCGACGGCGACGCCCTCAATGGCGAATTCGACTTCGCCGGGATTGATCACGATCGGTTCGAAATCCGGGTTCTCGGCGATCAGGCGGATCTGGTTCTTGCCGCGCTCCAGGCGCTTGACGGTGACTTCCTCGTCGATGCGGGCGACGACGATCTCGCCGTCGCGCGCCTGGTTGGTCTTGTGCACCGCCAGCAGGTCGCCATCGAGGATGCCGGCGTCGATCATCGACAGGCCGCGCACCTTCAACAGGAAATCGGCACGCGGGTTGAACAGGCCGGCATCGAAGTTGTAGCGCCCCTGCACGTTCTCGACGGCGAGGATGGGCGAGCCGGCGGCAACGCTGCCGATCAGCGGCAGACCGAGCTGTTCGACGAGGCGGATGCCGCGCGCCGAGCCGGGCTCGAGGTTGATCGCGCCCTTCTTGGCCAGCGCCTTGAGGTGATCCTCGGCGGCGTTCGGCGAGGCGAAGCCGAAGGCGGTGGCGATCTCGGCGCGGGTCGGCGGCGCCCCGAGGACTTCGACGGTGTTGCGGATGAAGTCGAGGATTTCCTGCTGACGCGGGGTGAGTTTCATGGCGGGGCTCCGGCAATTTCCGATGACTGTATTTTTGTACAGTTACCGGAAATTGGCAAGCCCGGCGTCGATCAATCCTGGATCGTGCTCGAAAAAGCCTGGACGACATCGACCACCCGAGTCGCCCCGTCGCGCATCTGTTTGATCGCCGCGCCGGCGCTGTTGGCCAGTTCAACGCCGGCGCGCACCTCGGCCAGGCCATTGTTCATGCTCGCCGTCACCGAACCGGTTTCCTTCTGGATGGTCTGGATCATGGCGGCGATTTCTCCGGTCGATTTGCCGGTGCGCTCGGCCAGTTTGCGCACCTCGTCGGCCACCACCGCGAAACCGCGCCCCGATTCGCCGGCGCGCGCCGCCTCGATTGCCGCGTTGAGCGCCAGCAGGTTGGTCTGGTCGGCGATCTCGCGGATGGTACCGACGATCGACGAGATGCGGGCCGTCTGTTCGCCAAGCACGGCGACCAGCGCCGCCGATTCGTCGACGATGCCGGCGATGTGCTGCATCTTGTCCACGGTGTCGAGGATGATGCCCTCGCCGGACTGGGAAATCTCCCGCGTTTCCAGCGCCACCTTGTAGGCGGTTTCCGCGCCTTCGCGCTCGGCCATGTGGCGACGGATGCGCTCGCTGATGTCGGTGGCGAACTTGACCACCTTGACAACCTGCCCGTCCGGCCCGAACACCGGGTTGTAGCTGGCCT
Organism: Azonexus caeni; assembly: GCF_048146105.1. Taxonomy (NCBI): domain Bacteria; kingdom Pseudomonadati; phylum Pseudomonadota; class Betaproteobacteria; order Rhodocyclales; family Azonexaceae; genus Azonexus; species Azonexus caeni. Next base: position 44,701 of record NZ_JBKJAD010000008.1, on the reverse strand, counting down.
CCAGCCAGACCTCGCGGCCCTGGCGGTCGAGCCGCAGGTACTGTCCGGAACAGAATTCGCCGCGCCCCAGGCGAGCCCAGAACTGCGCGTACTCCGGCCCGCGCACGAAATCTTCCGGACAGAAGATCCGGTGATGCTGGCCGGCCAGCTCGCGGGTCGAATAGCCCATGGCCCGGCAGAAATTGTCGTTGGCGCGCAGGATGCGGCCGTCGGTGGCGAATTCGATGACCGCCATCGAGCGCTCGATGGCATCGACCATGGCGCGCTGGCTGGCGGCCTCGATCACCTGCGGCGTGACGTCGGTGGCGAACTTGACCACCTTGACCACCCGGCCGTCCGCTCCGAGGACCGGGTTGTAGGTGGCTTCCAGCCAGACCTCCCGACCGTCGCGCTGACGGCGGCGCACGGGGCCGCGGAAGAACTCGCCGCGCCGCAGCGAGGCCCAGAAAGTGTCGTATTCCGGCGAGCCGGCATAGGCTGGATCGCACAGGCGGCGGTGATGCTGGCCCTTGAGTTCGGACAGCGTGTAGCCGAGGGTCCGGCAGAAATTGTCGTTAGCGTCGATCACCGTGCCGTCGGGCATCAGTTCGACGATCGCCATCGAGCGCTGGAGCGCCGCGTGCAGGGCGTGACAATCGGCAAGCGCCGCTTCGAGTTCGCCGACCTGCTGCCGGTACTTGTTGCCGAACATTCCATCTCCCTGTCTGGTTGAAGGCGCCGATGCTACCAAAACCCGCCCGGACGCGACACGCCTTGCTAATATCCGGCGCACCGCGCTACAGGACCCAGCATGAAACTCCAGCATCTCGCCATCGGCGACCGCTTCGAATACGAAGGAAAAATCTTCGTCAAGACCGGCCCGCTCACCGCCTCCTCGGACCAGGGCGGGCAGCAGATCATTCCCCGCTACGCGGTGCTCAAGCCGCTCGACCAGGCGCAGCCGGAAAGCCGGGCCGGCGGCCGCGAGCGCCTGAACAAGGCAGCGGTGCTGGCCGCCTTCGACCGTTTCTACCGGACCAGCGAACGCCTCTGCGACAGCACCGCGCACGCCGAACTGGCGCGGGCGCGCAGCGAATTCCTCGGCATCTTCGAGTGATCAGGTCGGCAGGTCGAAACCCTTGAGCTTGCGGTACATGTCGACGGCGTAGGAGTCGGTCATGCCGGCGACGAAGTCGGCCACCTGCAACAGGCGCACGTAAGGATCGGCATCGGGTTTGCCGCCGTGGCCGAGGAATTGCGGCGGCAGCAGACGGAGCAGCATTTCCTCGCGCTTGGTCATGCGCAGTTCAGGCACCGCCGCCGCCTCGACGGCGTGGGTAAACAGCCCGAGCAGCGCGCCAAGCACCTCGAAGCCGGCGGTTTCGATTTCCAGCGCCGGCCGCGCTGTGTAGATCGTCTCCTTGGCCACCTGCAGCACCGCTTGCAGCGGCACGCTGACCGGCGACTGCTCGAGCAGTTCGTCGTCGAAACTGCCATCAAGGATCGCCGCCTCGTTTTCCAGGAAAACCGCCGCCGCGCTTTCCAGCAGGCGGCCGATCGCCTTGGCGCGCAGGTATTCGAGACGCTCCTTCGGGTCGTACAGGCGGTCGAGCCGGCTGCCGTTGATCGTCGAACCGGCGAGGTCGGCGAGCAGGCATTCGGCGTCCTTGTAGGGCACGAAGCCGAGACGCGCCGCGTCTTCGAGATCGACGATCAGGTAGCAGGTATCGTCGGCCACTTCGACCAGGAAGGCCAGCGGATGACGGCGCCAGGCCTGCCCCGGAATTCGCTCGACCAGCCCGGTCGACTGGGCAACGCGGGCAAAATTGTCGGCGTCCTGCTGGAAGAAACCGAATTTCTTGCCGCTCTTGCCATCCAGCGGGCCGTCGAGCGCGGACGGCCGCGGGTACTTGGTGAAGGTCGCCAGCACCGCGCTGGTCAGCTGCAGGCCGCCAGGATTGGCCGGGCTCTGCAGCCTGGAGACGATGCGGAACCCCTGCGCGTTACCCTCGTACTTCTCGAAATCGGCGCGCTGGGCTGGCGTGAATTCATGGCGCTCGAGCAGGCCGGAATTGCGGAACCATTCGCGGATCGCGTCCTCGCCGGCATGACCGAACGGCGGGTTGCCGATGTCGTGCGCCAAGCAGGCGGCGGCGACGATCGCCCCGAAATCGCCCGATTCGACGTGGGGCAACCCGTGCCGGGCGATGATCTCGCGGCCGACGACAGCACCCAGCGAACGACCGACGCAACTGACTTCCAGGCTGTGCGTCAGGCGGGTGCGCACATAATCGCTCTTCGATAGCGGAAAGACCTGCGTCTTGTCCTTCATCCGGCGGAAGGCCGAGGTGAACACGATGCGGTCGTAATCCTGCTGGAAGGCAGTGCGCTCCGCCGTTCCCGGCGCCTTGCCGGCCCCCAGGCGTTCGCTGGAGAGCAGTTTTTCCCAGATTTTCCGCTTGCCCATGCCGATTCCGTCGTTATCCGATGGGCGCCGAGTTTACTCCGCTTCGAGCAAGGCCCGCACGTGATCCGGCAGCGGCACCGATTTTCCGGTCTGCGTGTTCATCCACACCACCTTGGCGGCGCCCTCGGCATACAGCTCGCCGTCGATCAGCATGTCGACGTGCGTCTGGCAGCTTGAGCGGCCGATCGCGCCGACGTAGGTGCGCACCTCGACGGTGCCCGGATAGGTCATCGGACGCAGGAAGGTACACGCGGCATTGACGATCACCGGACCGTCACCGCCCGGGCGGACCAGCACCTTCATGTCCTCGATCCACTCGACCCGCGCCTGCTCCATGTAGCGGAAATAAACCGTGTTGTTGACGTGCCCGTAGGCGTCCATGTCGCCCCAGCGGATGGGCAGGGTCGTGGTGTGAATGAGTTTTTTGCGATGGTCCATGAAACGATCGTTTGAAAATGGGTTGAAGAAAGCGTTTCCATACTGTAGCGTATTGAAAACAAGCCAACAATAATCGAGGAGACAAGCATGGAACGCGAAGCCATGGAATTCGACGCGGTCATCGTCGGCGGTGGTCCGGCCGGACTGGCGGCGGCAATCCGCCTGAAGCAGCTGGCCGGGGAAAACGGCGAGGACTTCTCGGTCTGCCTGATCGAGAAAGGCGCCGAGATCGGCGCCCACATCCTGTCCGGCGCGGTGATCGACCCGCGCGCCCTCGACGAACTGCTGCCCGACTGGAAGACGACCGGCGCGCCGCTCAACGCCCCGGTCAGCGAAGACCGCTTCCTGATCCTGTCGGAAACCGGCGCGACGCAAGTGCCGAACGCCTTTCTCCCCGGCTGCTTCCATAACGAAGGCAATTACGTGATCTCGCTCGGCAACCTCTGCCGCTGGCTGGGCGAACAGGCCGAAGCGCTCGGCGTCGAGATCTACCCCGGCTTTGCCGGTGCCGAAGTGCTGTTCGACGAGAACGGCGCGGTCAAGGGCGTGGCGACCGGCGACATGGGCCGGCTGCACGACGGTTCGGAAGGCCCGAACTTCCAGCCCGGCATGGAACTGCACGGCAGATACAGCTTCTTCGCCGAAGGTTGTCGCGGCCACCTCGGCAAGCAGTTGATCGCCCATTTCAAACTTGACCGCGACGCCGACCCGCAGACCTACGGCATCGGCCTCAAGGAACTCTGGGAAATCGCCCCGGAAAAGCACCAGAGCGGCCTGGTCATCCACAGCGGCGGCTGGCCGATGCAGCCCGACACCTACGGCGGCGGCTTCCTCTATCACCTGGAGAACAACCAGGTCGCCGTCGGTTTCGTCGTTGGCCTCGGCTACCAGAACCCGCACCTGTCGCCCTACGAGGAATTCCAGCGCTTCAAGACGCATCCGGCAATCCGCAAATTCCTCGCAGGCGGCAAGCGCATCGCCTACGGTGCGCGGGCGCTGGTCGCCGGCGGCCTGCAATCCTTGCCCGAAACCGTCTTTCCCGGCGGCGTCCTGGTTGGCGACGACGCCGGCTTCCTCAATGCCGCCCGCATCAAGGGCTCGCACTGCGCGATCAAGACCGGCGCGCTGGCCGCCGAAGCCTGCTTCGCGGCGCTCTGCGAAGGCCGCCAGCGCGATGTCCTGGCCGCCTATCCGGAAAGTTTCCGGCAAAGCTGGCTGTACGACGAGCTGCACCAGGCGCGCAACTTCAAGCCGTGGATGGCCAAGGGCCTGTGGCTCGGCTCGCTGATGTTCGGCATCGACCAGTTGTTGCTGCGCGGCAAGGCGCCGTGGACGCTGCATCACAGCGCCCCCGACCACGCCAAACTGAAACCGGCCGCCGACTGCCCAAAGATCGACTACCCGAAGCCGGACGGTGTAATCACTTTCGACCGCCTGTCCTCGGTCTTCCTCTCATCGACCAACCACGAGGAAGACCAGCCCTGCCATCTGACGCTGAAAGATGCATCGGTACCGATCGCCGTCAACCTGGCGACCTACGACGCGCCGGAGCAGCGTTACTGCCCGGCCGGCGTCTATGAAATCCTGCGCGACGAGGCCGGCAGCCCACGCCTGCAGATCAACGCGCAGAACTGCGTGCACTGCAAGACCTGCGACATCAAGGACCCGACGCAGAACATCGTCTGGGTCGTACCGCAGGGCGGCGAGGGACCGACCTACCCAAATATGTAGCCTGGGCGTCGACGAGCGCGTTCCGGGAAGCCGCGACACGCGGTTTCTCGGTTTATAATCTCGCGCCTGACCCCTAAGGGAGAACAAAGACATGGGCTTTCTTGCCGACAAGAAGATATTGATCACCGGACTTTTGTCCAAGCATTCCATCGCCTATGGCATCGCCAAGGCCTGCCACCGCGAAGGTGCGCAACTCGCCTTCACCTACCAGACTGAACGCTTCGAAGACCGCATCAAGAAATTCGCCGCCGAGTTCGGCAGCGACATCACGATTCCGCTCGACGTCACCAGCGACGAACAGATCGACAACGTTTTCGTCGAACTCGGCAAGCGCTGGGACGGCCTCGACGGACTCGTCCATTCGATCGCCTACGCGCCGACCGAAGCGATCGAAGGCGACTTCCTCGACGGCATCTCGCGCGAAGCCTTCCGCATCGCCCACGAAATTTCCGCTTACAGCTACCCGGCGCTGGTCAAGGCCGCCCGCCCGATGCTGCGCGGCCGCAAGAGTTCGACGCTGGCGCTGACCTACCTCGGCGCCGAACGGACGATGCCCAACTACAACACGATGGGCGTCGCCAAGGCCAGCCTCGAAGCCGCCACCCGCTACCTGGCCTTCTGCCTCGGCCCCGAAGGCATCCGCGCCAACGCCATCTCGGCCGGTCCGATCAAGACCCTGGCCGCTTCCGGTATCGGCAACTTCGGCAAGCTGCTCGCCTACAACTCGCACAACGCGCCACTGCGCCGCAACGTGACCATCGAGGAAGTCGGCAACGCCGCCGCCTTCATGCTCTCCGATCTGGCCAGCGGCATCACCGGCGAAATCATGTATGTCGATGGCGGCATGAACACCGTCGCCCTGGGCAACGCCGACCCGCTACCGGCCTGACCGGCCTTGCGGTCACCCCGCAAGATTCACACGCAACGCCGACCTGGCTCCGCCCGGTCGGCGTTTTTCATTGCCGCCAGGAGAAGCTGATGCGCCTGCTGCCCCGCTGGGCCAGTCCCTACCCCCGACAACACCTGGCCAGCGACCTGCTGGCCGGGGTCATCGTCACCATCCTGGTCATTCCGCAAAGCCTCGCCTACGCGCTGCTCGCCGGCCTGCCGCCGCAGGCCGGGCTGTACGTGGCGATCTTCCCGGTGATCGCCTACTCGCTGTTCGGCAGCAGCATGGTGCAGGCGGTCGGCCCGGTGGCGATCACCTCGATCATGACTTACTCGGTGCTGACGCCGATCGCCGCGCCCGGCTCGCCCGAATACATCGCGCTGGCGGCGACGCTGGCGCTCGCCTCGGGCCTGGTCCTGCTCGGCTGCGGCCTGCTGCGCCTCGGTTTCCTGGCCCGCCTGCTGAGCCGCCCGGTGATCGCCGGCTTCGTTTCCGGCTCGGCGGTGCTGATCGTCTTCAGCCAACTGAAATACCTGTTCAACGCCCATCCGGCGGCGAGCGACGCGCTGACCGTGCTCGCAGCGCTGTTTGCCGAAGCGCGCATCGACGCCAGCACCGCCATCGGCCTGACTGCCATCGTCGTGCTCGCCTTCGCCCGCAGCAGCCTCGCCGGCTTGCTCGGCAAGGTCGGCATCCAGCCGGGCGCCGCCGCCTTCGTCGTCCGCCTGGTGCCGCTGCTCGTCGTGCTGCTGGCAACCCTCGCCGTGGTCAGCTGGAATCTCGACCGGCAATACGGCGTCGCCGTCGTCGGCAGCATCGTCGAAGGCCTGCCGGCGCCGGTCTTCTTCCTGCCCGAGGCCGGCGAACTGAAACGGCTGGCGGTGCCGATCGCGCTGATGGCACTGATCGGTATGGTGCAGAACATTTCGATGGCGCAGGTGCTGGCCATCCGCCGCCGCGAACGCATCGACGCCAACGCCGAGCTGATCGGTCTCGGCGCCGCCAACGTAGTCGCCGCCTTCCACGGCGGCATGCCGGTCGGCGGCGGCGTCTCACGCTCGGCGGTCAATGTCGCGGCCGGCGCGCAGACGCCGCTGGCCGGCATCGTCGCCGCTTTCGCCATGCTCGCCGTGGTGATTGGCGCCGCGCCGTTATTCACCCGCCTGCCGCTGGCCGTGCTGGCGGCCAGCATCATCGTCGCCGCCGTCAGCATGATCGACCTGCGCGGCCTGCGTCAGGCCTGGCACTACGACCGCGCCGACGGCATCGCCGCGCTCGGCACCGGCGCCGGCGTCTTCGTGCTCGGCCTCGAAGCCGGCATCGGCCTCGGCATCCTGCTCTCGCTGGCGACCCTGCTCTACCGCGCCAGTACGCCGCACATCGCGGTGCTCGGGCGGATTCCCGACAGCGAACATTTCCGCAACGTCGAACGGCACGCCGTAGAGACCCTGCCCAGCGCCCTCTTCCTGCGCACCGATGAAAGCCTTTTCTTCGGCAACCTGGACGCCGTCGAGGCCCGACTGCTCGCCGAGATCGAGCGTAACGGCGGTCTGCGCGACGTGGTGCTGATCATGAGCGCGGTCAACCGCGTCGACGCGACGGCGATGGAAGTGCTGCACGACCTCGACCGCGAACTCGGCGCCCGCGGCATCCGCCTCAACTTCGCCGAGATCAAGGGTCCGGTGCACGACCGCCTGCGCGACACTGCGCTGCTGCAGGAACTCTCCGGCCGGGTTTTTCTTTCGGTCAACGACGCCTACGAAGCCCTGCAAGGCTGAGCCCAAAAGAAAAAGGCGGGTTTCCCCGCCTTTTCGTCCGTTCCCCGGTAGTGCTCAGCGATCGCTGCTGTTCAGGGCCTTCTCGTTGATTTCCACCTTGTAGCGGCTGCGCAGCGCACTGACGTACATCTGCATGTCTTCCTGTGCCGCCAGCGAACGCAACTGGCCGAGCAGGCCCTGGCGGCGGACGTCGTCGAGCTTCTCGCCGGCTTCGACCTTGTTCAGGCGGTAGAGCATGTAGCCGGTGCCGCGGATTTCGACGCCGGCGTAGGACGGCAGCTTGTCGGTGTTCATCCGGAACACGGCGGGGACAGCCGGCGGCGGCAGGCGGCTGGCGTCCATGCGCGAGACGCGCTTGGCGGCGCCCCAGGCCTGCTTGTCCTCGCCCTTCTTCAGCTCGGCCAGGCGAGACTGGCCGTCGGCGACGGCCAGCTTGAAGGCTTCCTCGTTGCGCAGCAACGTCTCGATCTCGGCCTTGACGCTGTCGAAAGGCTGCAGCGCCGCCGGCTTGTATTCGACGATGCGCGCGGCGGCCAGCGTGTTGGGGGCGATCTCGACGGCTTCGGTATTGCGCTTGTTCTTGATCGCGTCGTCCGAGAACAGCGCGGCCAGCAGCTTGGCGTTGGCCAGCGGGCCGTTCGCCGGATCGGCCTGACGACCAAGCCAGCCACTTTGCTGGACCTTCAGCTTGAATTGGTCGGCGGCCGGCTGCAGGCTGTCGGATTGCTCGTAGACCGCGTTGCTGAAAGCTTCGGCAGCCTCGGCAAACTTGCGGCTGGCAGCAGAGGCTTTCAGTTCCTTCTCGATCTCGCCGCGCACTTCGGCGAGCGGCTTTTCGCGGGCGGCGCGGACACCGGTCAGGCGGATGATGTGAAAGCCGAAATCGGATTCGACGATGCCGGAGGTCTCGCCTTCCTTGAGCGCGAAGACGGCGTCGTCGAAGGGTTTGACCATCATGCCGCGACCGAAGAAGCCGAGGTCGCCGCCCTGGCCGGCGGAACCCGGGTCGTCGGAGTTCTTCTTGGCGATCTCGGCGAAAGCGGCCGGCGTCGCCTGCACGTCCTTCAGCACCTGCTCGGCCTTGGCCCGGGCCTGCGCCTTGTCCTTGCCTTCGGTGGCGATCAGGACATGGCTGGCGCGCCGTTCCTCGGGCTGCTGGTAGCGGTCCTTGTGGCCGTCGTACCAGGCTTTGATCTCTTCGTCGCTGACCTTGACCTCAAGGCCGTCCTGGCTCAGGACGACGAATTCGGCGCGGGCCTGGTCGGGCGTCTCGAAGCGCTTGCCGTTCTCGTCGTAGAACTTGCGCGCCGCGTCGTCGGCCAGCTTCACCTTGCCCAGGTAAGCGTCGAGGCCGAGCAGGATTTCCTGCACGTCGCGCTGTTCGGTCTGCAGCGCGAGGACGCGTTCGCCAACGGTAGTCGACAACACGCCGGACTGGCCGATGCTGCCAGCCAGGCGCTGCAGCGTCATGTCCTGCCGGACCTGCGCCTCGAAGCCTTGCGGCGACATGCCCTGGCCGCGCAGCAGCGCCTCGTAGCGCTGGGTCGAAAACTTGCCGTTCTCGTGGAAGGCCTCGATCGAGGCGATCGCATTGCGCACCGCCTCATCACTGACGTACAGGCGACGCTTGCCGGCTTCGATCAGCAGCAGGCGGCGGTTGATCAGGTCGTCGAGAATCGCCTTGCGGAACGCCGGATTCTCGAACATCTTGGGATCAACCTGCCCGACCTGGCTGCGCACGCGATCCTGCTGTTCGCGCAGCGCCTGCTGGTACTCCTGCTGGCTGATCTGGACATCGCCAACCTTGGCGACACCGGCACCGGCGCCGCCGCCATTGAAATACGAATCGAGGCCGAAGAAGGCAAAGGGCAGCATGATCAGCACCAGGAAGCCCTGGACGATCCTCTTGTTGTTGCGGACTGCGTCGAACATGAGCAGAAAATCCTTCGAGTACGTTCACTGCAGCGGCACGTCAGCCGCCGCAAAAGGGGCAATGATACCGTAGTTGCTCAAGCCCTGCCCTCCTTCGCAGCGCTTTCGCCGCCTCCGAAAATGCGGCCGAGGCGACGGATGGCATCGTCGATTTCCGGCGTGTGCGGGTTGCCGCAATTGAGGCGCAGGCAGTTGCGGTACATGCCGCTGGCCGAAAACAGTTCGCCCGGCACGTAGGACAGGCGCTCGCGCAAGGCGCGCCCGTGCAACTGGGTGGTATCGATGCCTTCCGGCAATTCGACCCACAGCACGTAGCCGGCCTGCGGCTGGGCGATCCGCGTGCTTGCCGGAAAATAGCGCGATACCGCCGCCTGCATGCCCTCCACCTGGCGTCGGTAGGTCCGGCGCAGGCTGTGCAGATGCCGGTCGACGGCGCCCGATTCGAGGTATTCGGCAAGCACCATCTGCGTCAGCGGGTTGGTGCCGCCGCTGGTGATTGTCTTCTGCAACGCGACTGCCGGCTTGTGGCGGCCGGCGGCGATGAAGCCGATGCGCAAGGACGGCGACAGGCACTTGGAGAACGACGCGCAGAGCATGACGTTGCCGCTGTCGTCGAAGGCCTTGACCGGCCACGGCCGCTCATCGCCGAAATGCAGGTCGCCGTAGATGTCGTCCTCGATCACCGGAATGCCGCGCGCCGCCATGAGCGCCGCCAGGCGCCGCTTGCGCTCGTCGGGCATGACGCTGCCCAGCGGGTTGCTGCCGTTGGCGACGAGCAGGCAGGCGGCAACGCCGCCGTTGCGGGTGGCCAGTTCGAGCGCCTCGACCGACATCCCGGTGCGCGGGTCGCAGGGGATTTCCAGCGCCTTCAGACCGAGCGTCTCGAGCAGTTGCAGCATCAGGTAATAAGCCGGCGATTCGACGGCGACCGTGTCGCCCGGCCGGGTCACCGCGCGCAGGCAGAGGTTGAGCGCCTCGGTGCAGGAGTTGGTGATGACGAATTCCTCGGCCGCCAGCGGCCCACCCCAGGCCAGCGAGCGGCGCACCAGCTGGCGGACCAGCGGCGGCAGGTCCATATGGACGTGGCTGCCGGTTTCGAGCAGGTGCGGATGGCGCCGCGCGACGCCAGCGTAAAGGCGATGCAGGGCGGCGATCGGCAGCAGCTCGAAACCGGCAGCGCGGCGGAGAGCGGCGCCACGCCGGGCTTGGCGCCGGCCTGCAGGACATGCACCAGACGCTGCGAGATATCGACCGGCATCGGCCCGTCCGGCGTCGCCCGCACTTCCGGCTCGCGCCGCGCCATCGCCGGCGGCCGGACGAAATACCCGGATTGCGGCCGGGCCTCGACCAGCCCACGCTCCTCGAGCTGGCGCATGGCCTGCACCACGGTGGACACCGACAACCGGCGCTCCTGCGACAGGCGGCGCACCGAAGGCAGGCGGTCGCCGTGCTTGAGGATGCCGTCACCGATCATGCCGGCCAGCTCGCCGGCGAGTTTCTCGTAACGAAGGGGTTCTACGGCCATGGCACACCATCACAGTTGTCATTGAAAACAACCAGCACAGTTGCCTGAACAAACAACTGTCACGGTCACAATTTTGTTTCCGTGTGACTGTATCATTGATTCGTCCGCACCTAAACTGTGCCTGCATTCAGAAAGGAGATGCGAGATGAAGATCAAGTTTGGCGAAGGCGAAGTTTATTTACGGGAGCACTGCCCCCTGCGACTGTCCGAGGCACGCGGCATGGTCGTCCGCTGCACCCGCGGCGTACTGTGGATGACGGTCACCGGCGAAGCCGGCGACATCGTGCTGGCCGCCGGCGAAAGCCACCGCATCAGGGTGGCCGGCCGCGTCGTCATCGAGAGTCTGGGCAACGACGCCCGCGTCCGCTTCGAACCCAGCACCGGCGAGCGTATCGCCCGCGCCGCCAGCGCCATGCTCGGCAGCATGCGTCGCCGTATCGCCGGCATGCACAGCGCCGCCAAACAGCTGACTGCCTGAGCGCCAGCTCAGGTCCCGAGATAGCGGCCAGCCTTGTGGTTGGCCGCCAGCACCAGGTTGAGCGCCAGCGCGCCGACAATCGACAACCCCACCGTCAGCGGATCGCGGATCACCAGACCGGCGAGCAGGATCGCCGCATCGGCCGCCATCTGCACCTTGCCCGCCGACCAGCCGCGACGCTGCTGCAGGTACAGCGCCAACACGCCGAGGCCGCCGAGGCTGGCCCGGTGGCGGACGATCATCAAGAGGCCGACGCCGATCAGGAAACCGCCCATCACCGCGGCGAACAGCCGATCGACCCAGGCTACCGAGACGACCAGCGGCAGCAGCGCGGTATACAGCGAAAGCAGACCGACACAGAAGAAGGTCTTGAGCGTGAACACGATGCCCATCGCCCGCCAGGCAAAGAGGTAGAACGGCAGGTTGGCGACGAACAACACCCAGGCCATCGGCCAGCCGGACAGGTAATGGACCAGGAAGGCGACGCCGACCGTGCCGCCGGTGAGCAAGCCGGCCTGCTGCAACAGCATCACCGCGAAGGCGACGAACATCGGCGCCACCAGCAGCGCCTGGGCGTCCTCGAACAGGCTGTGGCGGGTCGGCGTTTCCGGCCGCATGCCGCTCAGTCGGGGCGCGCCAGGCGGCGGATCGACGACGACATGGCAATTCGTCCGCTACCGGTGAAGGCTTCCAGGTTGCCCTCGATGTCGTCGAGTTCGTAGCGGTAATTGACCATCATCCCGAACGACTGGGCGAAGCCCTTGGGCGCCGTGTCGGCCAGGTAGTTGAGGCGCTCGATGCGGGCGCCGTTACCGAGGTGGAAGCGCGACACCGGGTCGTAGGGCGGTGCGTTGTCGCCATCGCCGCGCTTGGCCGTCGCCAGGTAGCGGGCGGCCAGGCGCTGCAGCGGCTCGCGCAACTGGCGGGCGATTTCCTTGTCCTCGGCCCAGGCGCCGGCCGCCAGTTGTTCAAGGCTGAAGTCGATACCGACCTCGCCGAGCACCTGCGGATTGTGCCGCACCCAACTGGCGAGCGCCGGAATCGGCGACAGCGTGGCGAACTTGTCGAGCTTGGGGAAATCCCGTTTGAGGTCGTCGATCACGCGCTTGAGCAGGAAATTGCCGAAGGAGACGCCGCGCAGGCCGACCTGGGTGCTGGAGATCGAATAGAAGATCGCCGTGTCCGCCTTGCGGTTGTCGAACACCGGCGCATGGACGTCGAGCAGTTCCTGGACGTTGCCGGCCAGGTGGTCGGTCAGCGCGACCTCGACGAAGATCAGCGGCTCGGCCGGCATGCGCGGATGGAAGAAGGCGTAGAGCCGGCGGTCGGCGTCGAGGCGGTTCTTCAGGTCGTCCCAGGATTTGATCTCGTGCACCGCCTCGTACTCGATCAATTTTTCGAGCAGCGCCGCCGGCGAACTCCAGGTCAGGCGCTGCAATTCGAGGAAGCCGACGTCGAACCAGGCGTTGAAGCGCGACTCCAGTTCGCGGTCGAGCACCGCCAGCTCACGGTCGTCGTGCAGGTAGCGCAGCAGGTCGGCGCGCAGGTCGACAAGGAACTTGACCCCCTGCGGGATCGCGTTGAACTGCGTCATGATGCGGATGCGCGACGAGCGCATCGCCGCGCGCAACGCCGCCTCCGCCCGCCACTGGCCGGGCGTGCCGACCGCCGCCTGGTAGGCGGTGTGGGCGGCGGCAACCTTGTCCGGCGCCGGACCGAATTCGAGGGCGATCATTTTCAGGAACTGCTGGCGGCCGCCATCGTCAAGGTTCAGATAGGTTTCCGCCAGCTTCGCCGCGCGCGTCCGCGCCGACACCTCGCCGCCCTGCCCGGCGGCACATTCGCCCAGTTGTGCGCGCAGCCGTTCGAGCCCTTTTGCGGTCAGCGAACTGCGGCGCTGCCCGGGAACGATCAGTGAGCGCAAGCGATCAACGATGCTGTCATTAGCCATGGTGCTTTCCTCCTTCCCGGCATTTTGCCCGAGAAGCCCCGCCCCGTCAGCGTCTTCAGGAGCCGCCGCGGCTCTGGCGGAATTTGCATGCAAGCTGTCCGGCCATGCAATCGCCTTGCCCATGCCGCGGCACTATCATCGTTTCCTGATCAACCCCACGCGGAGATACACATGCTCGCCTTCCAGGACTACTACCCCGAAAACGTCGCCCACTGCTACGGTTGCGGCAAGCTGAACGAACACGGCCATCAGATCAAGACCTACTGGGACGGCGACGAAACCGTCACCCGCTACACGCCGCGCCCGGAACACACGGCGATCCCCGGTTACGTCTATGGCGGCCTGCTCGCTTCGCTGATCGACTGCCACGGCACCGGCACCGCCGCCGCCGCGATGTACCGCCAGGAAAATCGGGCGATGGACAGCGAACCGCCGTTCCGCTTCGTCACCGCCTCGCTGCACGTCGACTACCTGAAGCCGACGCCGCTCGGACCGGAACTGGAAATCCGCGGCAAGGTCAAGGAAATCCGCGGCCGCAAGGTGATCGTCGAAGCCACCGTCTACGCCGACGGCGTCGCCACCGCGCGCGGCGAAATCGTCGCCGCCCAGATGCCGCCCAGCTTCACCGCCTGATCTGCGGCAACACACCGTTACAGACGGCCACTGAAAAAATCCGGGGCCGTAGGCAAAATGCGTCGTTCCGCAACGACGAGACTGTGCCATGCCCCCGGAAAACGCCATCCTGACGATCAGCCTGTTCGCCGCTTTCGCCGACGGCAGCAATGACGACCGCGAACGCGAACACATCCGCCGCTTCGCCGAATCGATGGGCGACACCGCCCCCGAACTGCCCCGGCTCTACCAGGACGTGCTGTTCAAGCGGGTAACGCTGGACGGCGCCGTGCAGGCGCTGGGCGAACTCGGTCAGCGCCAGTTCGCCTACGAAATGGCGGTCTGCGTCTGCGATGCCGACGGCGTGCAGACGGCTGCCGAACAGGCCTTCCTCGGCAATCTGAAAACCCGCCTCGGTCTCGACGGCAACGCCGAGGCCAATGCCTTTGCCGCCCAGGCCGACACACTGGCGGCGGCCGCTGCCGTCCCGCCGCCCGCTTCCACACCGGCCGCAACGGTCAACGACGCCGAACTCGACAAAACCATCCTCAACTACTCGATCCTCAACGGCGCCCTCGAACTGTTGCCGCAATCCTGGGCCTCGGTGGCGATCATCCCGCTGCAGGTGAAGATGGTTTACCGCATCGGCAAAGCCTACGGCGTCGAACTCGATCAGGGCCACATCAAGGAGTTCCTCGCCACCGTCGGCGTCGGCCTGACCTCGCAATACCTCGAACAATTCGGCCGCAAGCTGCTCGGCGGCCTGCTCGGCAAGATGGCCGGCAAGACCGCGGGCAGGATCGGTCGCGCGGCAACCGGCATGGCCTTCTCGTTCGCCAGCACCTACGCCCTCGGCCAGGTCGCCAAGCGTTATTACGCGGGCGGCCGGCAGATGAGCACGCAGTTGCTGCAGGAAAGCTTCCAGGGCCTGCTCGGCCCGGCCAAACAATTGCAGAGCCAGTACCTGCCGCAGATCGAGCAGCGGGCGCAGACACTCGACGCCGGGCAGGTCATGAACCTGGTGCGCGGCGGCGGTCTCTGACGCGATGCGCCGCCTCGGCGCCTTCCTCCTGCTGCTCACCCTCCTCACCGGGTACTGCGCCGCCAACCCTTACTACGACGCGGGAAAGGCGCATCACCGGCCGGACGGCTTCGTCAACAGCGACCCGGCGGCCCGCATCGACGGCGCCCCCTGGTACGAAGTGCTGGGCCGACGCTGGCGCGGCGATTTCCAGCCGGCCGCCGAACCCGCTGGCGGCTACGCGGCCTTCGCCGCGCGCTGGGTGGTACAGCCTGACCGCGCCCAGCTCGACGATCCCGGCGGCCTGCCCCGCCTCACCTGGCTTGGTCACGCAACGCTGCTGGTGCAGGCCGGCGGCCGCAACATCCTGATCGACCCCAACCTCGGCGACTACGCCGGCCCCACGCCTTGGCTCGCGGCCCGGCGCCTGGTGGCGCCACCGCTACGCGTCGCCGGACTGCCGCGCATCGACCTCGTTCTGATCTCACACAACCACTACGATCACCTCGACCTGAGCACCGTGCAGGAACTGCTCGCCCGTGGTGACCGCCCGCTGTTCATCGTCCCGCTCGGCGTCAAGGCCTGGCTCGAAGATCTCGAGGTCGAGCGCGTGCGCGAACTCGACTGGTGGGACCGCGTCGATTTCGACGACCTGACGATCTATTTCACGCCCGCCCAGCACTGGAGCAAACGCGGCCTGTTCGACGCCAACACCACGCTCTGGGGCGGCTTCTGGCTCGACATCCTGTCCGGCCCGGCACGGACGACCTTCCTGTATACCGGCGACACCGGCTATTCCCAGGACTTCCGCAAAATCCGCCGCCGCCTCGGCGCCCCCGACCTGCTGGCGGTACCGATCGGCGCCTACGAGCCGCGCGAATTCATGCGCCGCCAGCACGCCAACCCGGACGACGCCCTGCAGATCGCCGAAGACCTCGGCGCCAGGCATGTCGTCGGCGTGCACTGGGGTAGCTTCGCGCTGTCGCAGGAAAGTTTCGACCAACCGCCACGCGACCTCGCCGCCGCGCTGCAGCGCCGACATCTGCCGGAAACGCTGGTGTGGTGGCTGCGCCAGGGCGAGACGCGACGCCTGCCCTGAGCCGTCTCCCCGGTTTGCCTGATCCGGCGAATCGGCCTATCCTGCGCCTGTCTTCAGGGCGGGGTGGAACTCCCCACCGGCGGTAAGTGCGCGTGCGAACGCGTGCCAGCCCGCGAGCGCCGCGGCTTTCGCAAGAAGCCGCGGGTCAGCAGATTCGGTGCGATGCCGAAGCCGACGGTCACAGTCCGGATGAAAGAAGGCAGCCATGTCCGCAGCATCCCGCGAGGGATCGTTGCGGCTTTCTGCATCCCTGAAACGCCTCTTTTCCATCTTCACAGGAGCGTTTCATGAATACCACGCAATCCCTTTCCCCGCACCTCGACGCCTCGCTGGCCGCGGCCGTCGCCGCCATCCGGTCCGGCCGCCCGGTGATCCTGCTCGACGACGATGACCGCGAGAACGAGGCCGACCTCGTGATGGCGGCGCAGCACGTCACCGCCTCGTGGATGACCCGCTTCATCCACGACTGCAGCGGCATCGTCTGCCTCTGCCTGGACAACACGATCGCCGACCGCCTCGATCTGCCGCCGATGGTGGCCGACAACACCAGCCGCCACGCGACGCCGTTCACCGTCTCGATCGAAGCCCGCCACGGCATCACCACCGGCGTTTCCGCTGCCGACCGCACGGTCACCGTGCTGATGGCGGTGGCCGAGCATGCCAGCGCCGCCGACCTCGTCCGGCCCGGCCACATCTTCCCGCTGCGCGCCAACGACCGCCGCGTCGCTGGCCGCCGCGGCCACACCGAAGGCTCGGTGCTGCTCGCCGAACTGGCCGGCCTGCGCCCGGCGGCCATCCTGTGCGAACTGATGAACCCGGACGGCACGATGATGCGCGGCCAGCAGCTGCGCGACTACGCCGCCCGTCACGACCTGCCGATCACCTCGATCGCTGCGCTGGCCGCCAGCGCCGCCGCCTGAAAACGCGCGGACGGGATGCCGTGCGCATCCCGTCCGCGCCACCCGCACCAGGATTCTGAAAAAATCTTCGCTGCCCCCTTGGCAAGCGGCGTTTCATGGCTTACTATTCGCCCCCTTTCGACGCCTGCCCAGGTGGCGGAATTGGTAGACGCACTAGTTTCAGGTACTAGCGGGTAACTCCGTGGGGGTTCGAGTCCCTTCCTGGGCACCAACGAAAGATCGGGCGCATCGCGTCCTGTCCGGCAAAACCGGCGAAGCTCTGGTGGTGAAATTGGTAGACACGCTATCTTGAGGGGGTAGTGCCGCAAGGCATGCGAGTTCGAGTCTCGCCCAGAGCACCAGGAACAGCTATCCTCAGGCTTTCCGCAAAAAATCTCACCGAACATGTCGCTACACACCTGGTTTGCCTTCTTCGTCGCCTGCTGGGTGATCAGCCTGTCGCCCGGCGCCGGGGCCATCGCCTCGATGTCGTCCGGGCTCAGCTTCGGCTTCCGCCGCGGTTTCTGGAACGCGATCGGCCTGCAACTGGCGCTGCTGCTGCAGATTGCCATCGTCGCCGCCGGCGTCGGCGCGCTGCTCGCCGCTTCCGAACTCGCCTTCTCGCTGATCAAGTGGTTCGGCGTCGCCTACCTGCTCTACCTCGGCTGGAAACAATGGGTAGCACCGGCCGGCGATCTTGCCACCGAAACCGTCGACGCCCGCCGCGGTCGGCCGCTGGCGCTGGTGCTGCGCGGCTTCATCGTCAATGCCAGCAACCCGAAGGCGATCGTCTTCATCCTCGCCGTCCTGCCGCAATTCCTCGAATCGACCCGCCCGCTGCTGCCGCAGTACCTGACCATGGCGACCACCATGGTCGCCGTCGATCTGGTGGTGATGGCCGGCTACACCGGGCTCGCCGCGCGCGTCCTGCGCCTGTTGCGCCAGCCGGGGCAGCAACGCCTGCTCAACCGCATCTTCGGTGGCCTCTTCGGCGCCGCCGCCGCACTGCTCGCCAGCGTGCGTCAGGCGACGCACTGAATCGACACAACGGACCGGCAAGGCATTCCACAGCCGCCGGCTGATCGCCAGCGAACGACTGCGATGCCGCTCAATGAAGTCGCAACGTCAGCCGCGAATCCGCGATAATCCGGTCATTGTCCTTTCCCGGAAATGCAGCCATGCCGCGCCTTCCCCCGCAATGGAACACGGTCGCCCAGACGGCCTGGGAAGACAACCGACGCAACGACGCGATCCAGACGCTGGTCGGCGAAATCAACGCCAGCGGCCCGGAGAAGCCGGAAGCGGCAGTCCTGCAACTCGCCTACTACCTCTTCCTGATCGGCGACTACCGCTCGGCGGCGACCGTTCTCGAAACCCGCCTCACCAGCACGACCAATCCCGCCATCACGCTCAACCTGGCGGTCTGCTACCTGCGCCTGCGCCGCTTTGCGGACGCGGTCGCCATGGCGCAACGGACGCTGGCTCGCCAGCCCGACAACATCGTCGCCCACGACACCCTGGCCAGCGCCTGCTTCGGCCTCGGCGACCTCGCCGCCGCCCGCCAGGCCGGCACCCGGGCGCTGCAACTGAAAGCGGCCGCCGCCCGGCCGGCGGCCAGCGACTGGCGATTGCCGGCCGGCAGCCCGGCGGCCTGGGCCGACCTGCCGGGCAAGTCGCCGGTGATCGCCTTCTCGCTCTGGGGCAGCCAGCCGCGCTACCTGCGCGGCGGCCTGCGCAACCTGCTGCTTGCCGCCGACCTCTACCCCGGCTGGCGCCTGCGCTTCTACCACGACGCCACGGTACCGGCCGAGTTCATCGCGCTGATCCATGAACTCGACGGCGAAACGATTCAGCAGCCGGACGGCCAGAGTCTGCGCCAGAAGCTGTGCTGGCGCTTCCAGGTCGCCAACGACCCGACGGTTGGGCGCTTCCTGGTCCGCGACGTCGATTCGGTGTTCAGCCTGCGCGAAGCCAACGCCGTCGCCGAATGGCAGGCTTCGGAGCGCTGGTTCCACGTCATCCGCGACTGGTGGACGCATACCGACCTGATCCTCGCCGGCCTCTGGGGCGGCATCGCCGGCGTCCTGCCCGAACTGTCCGCCATGCTCGCCGAGTACGATTCGCAACGCATGGAAACCCCGAACGTCGACCAATGGTTTCTCGGCGAACGGGTCTGGGGCTATCTCCAGCACAGTTGCCTGATCCACGACCGCTGCTTCGACCAGCCAGGCAGCCGCCGCCTGCCAACGCCCGGCGACGACCGCCACATCGGCCAGAACGAAGCCGTGCTCGCCCTCCAGGAGCGCCTGCTGCGCCCGTGGATCGAACGCCACCCCTGCCTTGGCGAACTGCCACCGGCAAGCTGAGCGCCAGCAGCCCCCGCCGAACGGCGCGGAAATTGCTTACAGGGTTTTCCGATCGCTCAATGCTGCCTTTTCTGTCGACAACCCGACACAAGACGGCCGAGCGACACCCTCGTTCACCACTACAACCGCACAGGAGAAAACCCCGATGTCCGTTGCCAACATCAAGGCATTTTCCGATAAAGCCAGGGCCGATGCCGCCCTCGGCGCAGCCCTCAAGGCCTGCCAGAAACTCAAGGAACTGCGTAGCCTCGCCCGCGAGCACGGCTTCGAATTCGACGAAGACTCGCTCTACCCGCCGAACGAACCGCAATTCACCCACGACCAGCTTTCCGAACGCCTGGTCAAGAACCTGCTGCCGAGCTGATCGGCCAACAAAAAAGCCGGGAAAATCCCGGCTTTTTTCACGGCAAGAACAGGAAGGTTCAGGCTTCGCTGACGACAAAATCGATATCGCCACCGAGCTGGACGATTTTCTTCACTGCACACTGACCGATCGATTCAAGCACAGCGGCCCGCTGCTCGGCCGAAAAATGCCCGGGGAAACGAACCTCCGTCTTGAATTTGGCCAGCGACATCGGCCCCTTGCTCCCGGCAAAAGGCTTGCAATCGATCTCGATGCCCGCTGCCGGCACCCCCATTTCCATACAGGCCTTCTTGGCATAGACCGCCGCGCAACCGGCCAGCGTGGCGTAAAAACCTTCGAGCGGATTCATCTCCGACCCGTTCATCGCGAAACGGACTTCATGGCGACTGCCGGCAACCGTGATCACCGGCGTATCGTCGACGTGTATGGCAAACATGCTTTTTTCTCCGAGGGAAATGGCCGCCGCGTCCAGGCAGCCTTGTAAATCAGGAAATTCTTATACACCGAAGTTTAAATCAGCCGCCTGCTGCAGTGCAACATCACGGCGCGAGATCAGGGCAACTCGCTCAGCGACGGTCGCAACACCTCGGCCAGCCAGTTCATGAACAAGCGCACGCGTTTGGCCAGATGGCGCCGGTTGCCGTAGAGCAGCGTCACCGGCAGTGCCGGCGCCCGGTATCCGGGCAGGATTTCGACCAACCACCCGGCATCAAGTAAGGACTGCATGCCATGCACCGGCGCCTGGATGATGCCGAGCCCGGCCAGGCAGGCGGCGCGGTAGGCGTCGGAATTGTTCACCACCAGGCTGGCCGGCAGGCGCTGCTCGCGCAATTCGCTGCTGGCCGGATCGATGAACTCGAAGCCGGCGGGCTTGTCGCCCAGCGTACTGCTGTAATGGACGATCCGGTGGCCGGCCAGCAGCGCCTCGGGCGAGGCCGGCACGCCGTGACGTTCCAGATAGGCCGGGCTGGCGCAGTTGCTCTGGCGGAAATAGCCAAGATGGCGGGCGACCAATGACGAGTCGGCGAGCGGCCCGACGCGTAGCACGCAATCGAAGCCCTCGCCGATCAGGTCGACGCGGCGGTCCGTACTGCCCAGCTCAAGGGCAATCCCCGGATGCCGGGCGAGAAACTCCGGCAACTGCGGCATCACCAGATCGCGCGCCACCGCCAGCGGCAGATCGACGCGCAAGCGTCCGTGCACGCCCGTCTCGTCGTCGCGGAACATCTGATCGAGTTCGTCCATGTCGGCCAGCAGATCCAGGCAGCGCGCGAGATAAGCCTGGCCGTCCGGCGTCAATTGGACGCGCCGCGTCGTCCGCTGCAACAGCCGCGCGCCAAGCCGGCTCTCCAGTTGCTGCACGGCCAGCGAGACCGAGGCCTTGGGCAGGCCAAGGCTGTCGGCGGCGCGGGTGAAGCTGGCCATCTCGGCCACCCGGACAAAAACCTGCATCGCATCGAGCGGATTCATCGCTCACCTTTATCCAGAATGAGCGAACAGTCTAAACAAGATTTACCGGTTTATTCGACAAGATGCCAGCAATAGACTGCAGCCATCGTTCAACCACCCCAGGAGTGCACCATGACCCGCAAAATCGCCCTGATCACCGGCGGCAGCCGCGGCCTCGGCCGCAATGCCGCAGTCAAGCTCGCCGCCCACGGCGTCGATGTCGTCATCACCTACCGCCAGCGCGCCGACGAAGCCGCCGATGCCGTCGCCGCCATCGAGGCGCTCGGCGCGCATGCCCTGGCGCTGCCGCTCGACGTCGGCCACTGCGCGAGTTTTGCCGACTTCGCCGAGCGCCTGCAGGCCGCTCTGCAAGACCATTGGCAACAGCGCAGCTTCGACTTCCTGGTGAACAACGCCGGCATCGGCATCCACGCCGCCTTCGCCGAGACCAGCGAAGCCCAGTTCGACGAACTGATGAACATCCACCTCAAGGGCAGTTTCTTCCTGACCCAGCGCCTGCTGCCGCTGCTCGCCGACGGCGGCGCCATCCTCAACATCTCCACCGGCCTGACCCGCTTCACCCAACCCGGCTTCGCCGCCTACGCGACGATGAAAGGCGGCATCGAGGTACTCACCCGCTACCTCGCCAAGGAACTCGGCCCGCGCGGCATCCGCGTCAACGTGCTCGCCCCCGGCGCCATCGAAACCGATTTCGGCGGCGGCCAGGTCCGCGACAACCCGCAAATGAACGCCTACCTGGCCAGCCAGACCGCCCTCGGCCGAGTCGGCCGCCCGGACGACATCGGCGACGCCATCGCCCTGCTCCTCGCCGATGAAAGCGGCTGGATCAACGCCCAGCGCATCGAGGTTTCGGGCGGAATGTTCGTTTGATCCCGGGGGCGCGTCGCCACGAATACACGGGACCACTCGCGGGCCGTTGTGCCGTATTTTTGCGGCCCGCCACAAAATCTCAGGTCTATCACAATCAAATATTCGACGCGCACCCAGGCGAGCAATAAGGAAAACACGCTACGTTCTGGCACGATCATGCTAAAGTTTGGCAATGTCTATTGCCACCGCCCTCTTTTCCGAAAGCCAGACCCGTGTTTTCCGCTGGCTGTTCGGCCAACCGGAACGCAGTTACCACCTCAGCGAACTGCGCCGTCTGACACTGCTCGGCAGCGCCTCGCTGCAGCGCGAACTGAATCGACTGGTCGACGCCGGACTGGTGCTTTCGGAACACGTCGGCAACCAGCGCCGCTTTCAGGCCAATCCTGACAGCCCGGTCTACGGCGAACTGCTCGCCCTGACCCGCAAAACGCTCGGCATTGGCCCGCTGATCGCCGAAGCCCTGCAGCCCCTCGCGGCACGCCTGGCCGTCGCGTTCATTTACGGTTCCGTCGCCAAGGAAACCGACACTGCGCAAAGCGACATCGACCTGCTACTGGTCGGCGAGCAACTCTCGCTGAACGAAGTCCTCACCCTGCTCCTGCCGCTGGAAGGGCAACTGGGGCGGAAGATCAACCCTAGCTGCTATACTCAATCCGAATACGCAAAACGCTTGGCCGAGCCGGATTCCTTCATCAATCGCATCCTCGCCCAGCCGACCCTGCCCCTAATCGGAGGAAACCTTGCCGCAAGCGGCGCTGGATAATCTGGTTCGCATCGGCCAACTAAAGGCCGAAGCACGCAACGACCTCGAAGTCGCCCGTCTGCTGAACATGGCACGGACTCGCTTCGACGACGCGCAAGTCGCCAGCATCTCCGCCGAAGGCCGCTTCACCTCGATCTACAACGCCGCCCACGCCGCCGCCCTGGCCGCGCTGCGCTGGCACGGCTACCGCAGCGAAAACCGCTATACCGTCTTCCAGTGCCTGCCCCACACGCTGGGCTGGTCGGCCGTGCAATGGCGCATTCTGGACAGTGCGCATCAGAAACGGAATCTGGCCGAGTACGAGGGATTTCTTGAGATTGAGGAATCGACCATCGCCGAATTGTGCGAACTGGTTGAAGCGCTGATCGCGGCTGTCAGCCGCCTGACTGGATAGCAATAAATGAACTTTCGCCCAACTGTCTTGAATTCCGAGCCGCTCGAAGCGCTCTGATCACCACGTCCCAGTTTTCATCCATTTTGTCGTGACAAGATACTTGGAGGCTCATCAACCACCGCTCAGAGGAGCACGTATGAGCTTCAGCAACTATCGCAGATGTCCCGTCGAGGGCTGCCAAGTCATCGTTTTCGATATCGAGCACGGTATCTCTGGAATCGGCAACGACATGCCAGACGTTGAGACCGAGGTCGGATCCGATAACGGTTTTGAGTGCCAAGACTGCGAGCATCCCAAGTGCTTATGCCGCCTCTTTGATCTCGAAATCTGAAACAGAACCACCTGTTGTTCAACGTAAAATCGGACTGAACAACAAAAGGCCGGGATCGCTCCCGGCCTTTCTTTTCCATCAAGGCTGATCGCGCAGATCAGTCCTTCTTGTGCGTCGCCAACCGCGTCCAGGTATCGACGACGGTGTCCGGGTTCAGCGAGATCGAGTTGATCCCCTGGTCCATCAGCCATTCGGCGAGGTCCGGGTGGTCGGACGGACCCTGGCCGCAGATGCCGATGTACTTGCCGGCCTTGTTCGCCGAAGCGATGGCCATGGCCAGCAGCTTCTTGACGGCCGGGTCGCGTTCGTCGAACAGGTTGGCGACCAGGCCGGAGTCACGGTCGAGGCCGAGCGTCAGCTGGGTCAGGTCGTTGGAGCCGATCGAGAAGCCGTCGAAGATCTGCAGGAATTCGTCGGCGAGCAGCGCGTTGGACGGGATTTCGCACATCATGATCAGCTTCAGGTCGTGTTCGCCCTGCTTCAGGCCGTGTTCGGCGAGCAGGTCGACGACGGCCTGGCCTTCGCCGACGGTACGGACAAACGGCACCATCAGTTGCACGTTGGTCAGGCCCATTTCCTCGCGCACCTTCTTCATGGCGCGGCATTCCATCTCGAAGCAGTCCTCGAAGGTCTTGGCGATGTAGCGCGAGGCGCCGCGGAAGCCGAGCATCGGGTTTTCTTCTTCCGGCTCGTAGAGCTCGCCGCCCAGAAGCTTGCGGTACTCGTTCGACTTGAAGTCGGAGAGGCGGACGATCACCGGGTTCGGCCAGAAGGCGGCGGCGATGGTGGAGACACCCTCGACCAGCTTCTCGACGAAGAATTCCTTCGGGTTGGCGTAGCCGCGGGCGCGGCGCTTGATTTCCTCGCGCTTGGAAGCCGGCAGGCGTTCGACGTCGAGGATCGCCTTCGGGTGGATGCCGATGACGTTGTTGATGATGAACTCGACGCGGGCCAGACCGACGCCGGCGTTCGGCAACTGGGCGAATTCGAAAGCCAGTTCCGGGTTGCCGACGTTCATCATGACCTTGACCGGGACATCCGGCATGGCGGAGATGTCGCGGGTGGTGACTTCGAAGTCGAGACGGCCGCGATAGACGTGGCCGGTGTCGCCTTCCGTGCAGGAGACGGTGACGACTTCGCCTTCGGTCAACGTCTCGGTGGCGTCACCGCAACCGACGATGGCCGGAATGCCCAGTTCGCGGGCGATGATCGCAGCGTGGCAGGTGCGGCCGCCGCGGTTGGTGACGATGGCGGAAGCGCGCTTCATCACCGGTTCCCAGTTCGGGTCGGTCATGTCGGCGACGAGCACGTCGCCCGGCTTGACCTGGTCCATTTCCTTCGGATCCTTGACCACGCGCACCGGGCCGACGCCGATCTTCTGACCGATGGCGCGGCCGGAGGCGAGCACCTTGGAGAAGGACTTCAGCTTGAACTTCTGCTGCTTGCCGGCGTGCGCCTGCGACTGCACGGTTTCCGGACGGGCCTGCAGGATGTAGAGCTTGCCGTCGACGCCGTCCTTGCCCCACTCGATGTCCATCGGACGACCGTAGTGCTTTTCGATGATCTGGGCGTAGCGGGCCAGTTCCATGACTTCTTCGTCGTTGATCGAGAACTGGTGGCGCAGGCTTTCTTCAACTTCTTCGGTGATCGTCGACTTGCCGGCGACCTTCTCGGCGGCGAAGGTCATCTTGATCATCTTCGAGCCGAGGTTGCGGCGGATCACGGCCTTCTTGCCCAGTTCGAGCATCGGCTTATGCACGTAGAACTCGTCCGGATTGACGGCGCCCTGTACCACCGTTTCACCGAGGCCGTAGCTGGAGGTGACGAAGACGGCGTCGCGGAAACCGGATTCGGTGTCGAGCGTGAACATCACGCCGGCGGCGCCCTTGTCCGAGCGGACCATGCGCTGGATGCCGGCCGACAGCGCGACGTCGGCGTGCACGAAGCCCTTGTGCACGCGGTAGGAGATGGCGCGGTCGTTGTACAGCGAGGCGAAGACTTCCTTGATCGCGTGCATGATGTTTTCCAGGCCGACGATGTTCAGGAAGGTTTCCTGCTGACCGGCGAAGGAGGCATCCGGCAGGTCTTCGGCGGTGGCCGAGGAGCGCACGGCGAAGGACATGTCGGCGTTGGATTCGGCGACCAGGCGCTGGTACTGCTCGGTGATGGCGATGGTCAGGTCCATCGGGAACGGCGTTTCGAGAATCCACTGGCGGATTTCGGCGCCGGTCTTGACCAGGGCATTGACGTCATCGACATCAAGCGCGTCGAGGGTGTCGTTGATCTTCTTGTCGAGGCCGGACTGCGCCAGGAACTCGCGGTAGGCGTGCGCCGTCGTGGCGAAGCCGCCCGGCACGCGGACGCCGGTGTCGGCGAGTTGCGAAATCATTTCGCCAAGCGACGAGTTCTTGCCGCCGACCTGGTCGACGTCGGTCATGCGCAGTTTTTCGAAGGGGATGACAAGGGCTTCCATCAGGGGGTCCTTTCGGTGGGGTCGAAGTTGTAAAAAGAAAATCAGGAGGTAGAGAAATCGGTGTTCAGTCGCCGTTCGGCGGTTTCGCGGCGGGCGACCGAGCGCAGCGAGTGGGCCAGCGTCTCGCGCACGAAATCGATGTGTGTCTCGGCGGCGGCGCGCGCCGCCTGCGGCTTGCTGTCGCGGATGGCGCGGTAGATCGCCTCGTGCTGGGTGAGCAGCAGCCGGCTGGCGGCCGGCACGCTCTTCAGTTCGCCGAGGTTGAGACGAATGTTGTCGTGCATCAGGCGCAGCAGCGCTGCCGACAGATGGCCGATCAGCACGTTGTGCGAGGCGTCGCCGATCGCCTGGTGGAAGGCGATGTCGACCGCCGAGCGCTTGTCGGTGTCGTCGCTCTGGAAGGCCGTCTGCAAGGCGCCGAAGGCCTGGTCGAGGCGCAGCAGGTCGGCTTCGGTGGCGCGTTCGGCGGCCCATTCGGCGGCCTGGCCCTCGATCATGCGGCGGAATTCGAGCATGTCCTCGCGCAGGTTCGGGTAGGAACCCATCATTTCCTGCCAGGGATCGAAGAAACTTTTCTCCAGCGCCGCCGTGACGTAGGTGCCGCCGCCCTGGCGGCTTTGCAACATGCCCTTCGACGCCAGCTTCTGGATCGCCTCGCGCAGGCTCGGCCGCGACACGCCGAGTTCGAGCGCCAGTTCGCGTTCCGCCGGCAGGCGGTCACCCGGCTTCAGCGAGCCTTCGAGAATGCGGCGTTCCAGCGTCGAAGCGACGGCATCGGAAATCCGCTGAACCTGCACCTTGTTCGGCATTGGTAAGACCACCATGATTGGTAAGACCGGGCAATTCTAACCAGCCGAAAAACAAAGCGCAAGCTTAGGGATTTCCCTTGACCATCTCCTTGATGCATTGACCAAGTTACGGTTTTGCCTTAAATTTCCATTCCGCGACACAAGTGGTCTTACCATTTATCCATCAAATAAAAACGCGGAGCGAGGATGACAAACCCAACAACCCAGACCAGCCGGCCAAGCGACGTCTATTTCTTTGCGACCTGCGTCGTCGACCAGTTCTTTCCCGGCGCCGGCCTCGACGCCATCACCCTGCTCGAACGCCAGGGCATCCGCGTGCACTTTCCGGAAGACCAGACCTGCTGCGGCCAGCCGGCCTACAGCAGCGGCTTCGAAGAAGAAGCGCGGCGCGTTGCCGCCCACCAACTGACGCTGTTTCCCAACGACTGGCCGATCGTCGTTCCGTCCGGCTCCTGCGCCGGCATGATGAAACACCACTACCCCAAGCTGTTCGCCGCCGACCCGACCCGCAAGGCGGTTGCCGAGCGCCTGTCGGCGCGGGTCTACGAGCTGACGCAGTTCCTGGTCGAGGTCCTCGATTTCCAGCCGCAGGATTGCGGCGGTGATTGCAAGGTCGTCCTGCACACCTCGTGCTCGGCGCGCCGCGAGATGGGCGTCCATCTCACTGGTCGCAAGCTGCTGGCCGGACTGGAGAAGGTCAGCGTCGTCCAGCAGGATCACGAAAGCGAATGCTGCGGTTTCGGCGGTACCTTCTCGGTCAAGCAGCCGGAAATCTCCGGCGCCATGGTCGAGGACAAGGTCAAGGCGCTCAAGGCCACCGGTGCCGAACGCGTCGTCAGCGCCGACTGCGGCTGCCTGATGAACATCCTCGGCCACGCCGCCTGGAAGGACCAGCAGGCCGGCCGCAGCGAGCCCAGTCTGCCCGGCGAACACATCGCCAGCTTCCTGCTGCGCCGTACCGGAGGTGGAAAATGAGCGCCCGCGACCGCATCCTCGGCAAGCTGCGCCAGCACGCGCCGCAAACGGCCAAACCGCTGCCCGACGTCGGTAGCTGGTACGCCATGCATCGCCCGCTCGAAGCGGCCGCGGAAAAAGCCCGGCGCTTCCGTCATTTCATCGAACTGGCGCACGCCGAAGTGCATGCGGTGACCGCCGCCAACTGGACGGAGACGCTGCACGCCGTACTCAAGGCGCGCGCCATCGACAAGCTGCTGGTCGCCGAAGGCACGCCGCACGGCGATGCGGCGCTCGACGCCCTGCCGCCGCGCGGCATCGAATGCAGCGTCTACGACATGGCGATCGAGGCCTGGAAGTCGGAAATGTTCAACGCCACGCCGGCCGGCCTGACCGCCGCCCGCGCCGCGATCGCCGAGACCGGCACACTGATCCTCTGGCCGAACGCGCTGGAGCCGCGGCTGATGTCGCTGGTACCGCCGGTGCACATCGTGCTGCTCGACGCGTCGAAAATCTACAACACCTTCTTCGAGGCGATGTCCACGGAAGGCTGGAAGAACGGCCTGCCAACCAATTCGCTGCTCATTTCCGGCCCGTCGAAGACCGCAGACATCCAGCAGACGCTGGCCTACGGCGCGCACGGCCCGAAGGAACTGATCGTCCTGCTGCTGGAGGGCGAGGCATGAGCGAACATACCTTGCACTTCAAGCCGGCCGAAGGCTTCCGCGCCCGCTCCAAGGCGGTCGTCGACAATCCCTTCCTGCGCCAGAGCTTCCGCGGCGCGATGGATTTCCTGATGAGCAAGCGCGCCGCCCAGTTCCCCGACCCCGAGGAACTGGAAAGCCTGCGCAGCCTGGGCGAAGCGATCCGTCAGTACAACCTGGCCAAGCTGCCCGACCTGCTCGTGCAACTCGAAGCCAACCTGACCCGCAACGGCGTCAAGGTGCATTGGGCGGAGACGCCTGACGAGGCGAACGCGATCATCCTCGGCATCATCCAGGGCCACGGCGCGACGAAGATGGTCAAGGGCAAGTCGATGGTCAGCGAGGAAATCGAACTGAACCACGCTGCCGAAGCGGCCGGTATCGAGGCGCTGGAGTCGGACATGGGCGAGTACATCGTCCAGTTGGCCGGTGAAAAGCCCTCGCACATCATCATGCCGGCGATCCACAAGACGAAGGAGGAAATCGCCCGCCTCTTCGCCGAAAAGGTCCCCGGCGTCGATTACACCGACAACGTCGATGCGCTGATCCAGATCGGCCGCAACGTGCTGCGCCGCAAGTTCCAGGAAGCCGAAATCGGCCTGTCCGGCGTCAATTTCGCCGTCGCCGAGACCGGCACGCTGTGCCTGGTCGAAAACGAGGGCAACGGCCGCATGTGTACCACGGCGCCGGCCATCCACATCGCCATCACCGGCATCGAGAAAATCGTCGAAAAGCTCGAGCACATCCCGCCGCTCTACTCGCTGCTCACCCGCTCGGCGACCGGCCAGAACATCTCGACCTACTTCAACATGATTTCCTCGCCGCGCCAGCCCGGCGAGAAGGACGGCCCCGAGGAAGTTCACCTGGTGCTGCTCGACAACGGCCGCAGCCAAGCCTACGCCGACGAGCAGTTGCGCAAGACGCTGCAGTGCATCCGCTGCGGCGCCTGCATGAACCACTGCCCGGTCTACACCCGCATCGGCGGCCACGCCTACGGCACGACCTACCCCGGCCCGATCGGCAAGATCATCTCGCCGCACATGCTCGGGCTCGACGCCACCGCCGGCCTGACCACGGCGTCGTCCTTGTGCGGCGCCTGCGGCGAGGTCTGCCCGGTGAAGATTCCGATTCCCGAACTGCTGGTCCGCCTGCGCAACGAGGCCTTTTCGGCACCGCATGCCAATCCCGCGATGCGCGGCCAGGGCGCCGGCCATTCGGCGCTGCAGTCGGCGATCTGGCGCGGCTGGGCGGCGGTCTATGGCTCGCCGGCGCTGTACCGCGCCGTTTCCTGGCTGGGCAGCCGCCTGCGTTTCCTGGTGCCGCGCCGCCAGGGCGGCTGGACCTCGGTCCGCACGCCGCTGCAGCCCGCCCCCAAGCGCCTGCGCGACCTGCTCAAGGACCGCAACTGATCCCTCTTGCCCGGCCCGCCGATTGATTCGGTGGCCGGGCTTTTTTTTGCCCGGAACGCCCGAATTCGCCCCGTCCAGTCCTCTATAAGACAGAAGAGAATGAACGCCCTGATCCAGACCCTCGCCGCCAGCCTGCCGTCCCACCAGGTCATCACCGACGAACTGCGCCGCCTCGCCTACGGCACCGACGCCAGCTTCTACCGGCTGATACCGCAGGTGATCGCCATCGTCGAATCGGAAGACGAAGTCCGCGCCGTGCTCGCCGCCGCCCATCGCCACGCCACACCGGTCACCTTCCGCGCCGCCGGCACCAGCCTCTCCGGCCAGGCCATCACGGACGGCGTGCTGGCGCTGATCGGCGAGGGTTTCGCCAGCTTCGAACTGAGCGACGACGCCGGCCAGGTCCGCGTCGGCCCCGGCATGATCGGCGGCGAGGTCAATCGGCGGCTGGCGCCGCTGGGCAGGAAGATCGGCCCCGACCCGGCGTCGATCGGCGCCGCCAAGATCGGCGGCATCGCCGCCAACAACTCTTCCGGCATGTGCTGCGGCACGGCGCAGAACAGCTACCAGACGCTGGCCGGCCTGCGCGTCGTGTTCGCCGACGGCAGCCTGCTCGACACCGAAGACCCGGCCAGCATCGCCGCTTTCCGCAGCACGCACGGCGCGCTGCTCGGCGAACTCGACCGCCTCGGCCGCGAGACGCGCGCCGATATCGCGCTCGCCGAGCGCATCCGGCGCAAGTTCAAGATCAAGAACACCACCGGCTACAGCCTCAACGCGCTGGTCGATTACAGCGACCCGATCGACATCCTGGCCCACCTGATGATCGGCTCCGAAGGCACGCTCGGCTTCATTTCCCGGGTCACCTATCAGACCGTCGCCGAAGACCCGTACAAGGCCTCGGCGCTGGTTTTCTTCCCGGACATCCGCAGCGCCTGCGAAGCGGTGATCCGCCTCAAGCCGCAGCCGGTCGCCGCCGTCGAGCTGCTCGACCGCCCGGCGCTGCGCTCGGTCGAGGACAAGCCGGGCCTGCCGCCGGTGATGCGCACGCTGGGCGACGGCGCCGCGGCGCTGCTGATCGAGGTCCGCGCCGCCGACGCCGACCTGCTGCAGCAACGCATCGCCGCCGTCGGCGCGGCACTCGCCGACATTGCCACGGTCGAGCCGCTCGCCTTCTCTACCGACCCGGCAACCTGCGAGATGTACTGGAAGGTGCGCAAGGGCACCTTCCCGGCAGTGGGCGCGGTGCGCCGGCCGGGCACCACGGTGCTGATCGAGGACGTCGCCTTCCCGGTGCCGATGCTGGCCGACGCCACACTCGACCTGCAGGCGCTGCTCGGCAAGCACGGTTACCACGAGGCGATCATCTTCGGCCACGCGCTGGAGGGCAACCTGCACTTCGTGTTCACCCAGGATTTCGGCGACCCGGCCGAGATCGAGCGCTACGCCCGCTTCATGGACGATGTCTGCGCCCTGGTGGTGCACAAGTACGACGGCTCGCTCAAGGCCGAGCACGGCACCGGCCGCAACATGGCGCCCTTCGTCGAGATGGAATGGGGCAAGCAGGCGACCGAGCTGATGCGCCGGATCAAGACCCTGTTCGACCCGGAAAACCGCCTCAACCCGGGCGTCATCATCAACGACGACCCGCGCGCCCACCTCGCCAACCTGAAGCCGATGCCGGCCGCCGAAGACCTCGTCGACCGCTGCATCGAGTGCGGTTTCTGCGAACCGCTGTGCCCGTCGCACCGGCTGACGCTGAGCCCGCGCCAGCGCATCGTCGGCGTCCGCGAACTGGCGCGCCGCGCCGCTGCCGGCGAAGCGCCGGGCGAACTGGCCGCCGACTATCCCTACATGGGGCTCGACACCTGCGCCGGCTGCGGCCTCTGTTCGACCGCCTGCCCGGTCGGCATCAATACCGGCGACCTCACCCGCCGCCTGCGTGGTCGCCAGCTTGGCGGCCTCGGCCGCGCGGCCGCCGCCTGGAGCGGCGAGCACTTCGGCGCCTTCAGCAGCCTCGCCCGGCTCGGCCTCAAGGCCGGCCACGCGGCGGCGGCCGTCCTCGGGGAAAACACCGTCGCCCGCCTCGCCGGGCCGGCCTGGCGCGTGCCGATGCCGCGCGCCGGCCGGGCGCCGGCGGTGCGCCACGGCGCAGGCGATCCGGTGGTCTATTTCCCGACTTGCGGCGCCCGCCTGTTCGGGCCGACCGCCGCCGGCGAAGCGCAACTCGGCGATGTCGTCCAGCAACTCCTGCTGCGCGCCGGCTACGCGCCGATCCTGCCGCAAGGTTTCGACCGCCTGTGCTGCGGCCAGATGCTGGCGAGCAAGGGGATGGCCGCCGAGGCCGACGCCATGGCCGACCAGCTCAGCGCCGCGCTGCTGCAAGCCTCGGACAACGGCCGCCTGCCGGTGGTGATGGACGCCAGCGCCTGCTCGGCGCGGATGCGCACGCACCTGGCCGGCAAGCTGCAGGTCCATGATTTCCACGAATTCGCCCACGACGCGCTGCTGCCGCGTCTGGTCATCCGCAAGCAAAGCGCACCGGTCGCCCTGCACGTCAATTGCAGCGTCAAACGCACCGGCGCCGACGGCAAGCTGCGCGCCCTGCTCGCCGCCTGCGCCGAACAGGTGATCGAACCGTCGGAAATCACCTGCTGCGGTTTCGGCGGCGACCGCGGTTTCGTCGTGCCGGAACTCAATCGCCACGCCTTGCGCCACCTGCACGACACCGCCAACGAAGCCGCCCTGGCCAGCTGTGCCTGCGGCGTATCCACCAATCGCACCTGCGAGATCGGCCTCTCCGCCGAAACCGGTATCACCTACCGCTCGGTCGCCTACCTGCTCGAAGCGTGCTCGCGCAAGGAGGACATCATGGGTTGCTGAGGGGGAAAAGACACGCCGGAAGCGAGGTACCAGCTCGCGCCCGGCGCCGAGACAATGCCCGAATTGACAGCGCCGTGAATGACAACTCAAGCGGCGGCTGCCTGACTACTTTTTGTTATAAGGAATAATTGTATGACCTGGCAAATGAATGTCGATCCTTTCGACAACATCGGCCTGTCCGCGCTGGTCGCGGCCCTGCCCATCGCCTTCCTGTTCTGGGCGCTCGCCATCAAACGCATGAAGGGCCATTTTGCGGCCCTCGGCGGCACCGGCATCGCCTTCCTGATCGCCGTCTTCGTCTATGGCATGCCGCTCGACCTGGCCGCCTTGTCCACGCTGTACGGTGGCGCCTTCGGTCTTTTCCCGGTGTGCTGGATCGTCGTCACCGCGTTGTTCATCTACAACATGTCGGTGAAGACCGGCCAGTTCGAAGTGATCAAGAACTCGCTCGCCTCGATCTCCGACGACCGTCGCCTGCAGGCGCTGCTGATCGCCTTCTCCTTCGGCGCCTTCATCGAGGGCGCGGCCGGGTTCGGCACGCCGGTGGCAATTACTGCGGCGATGCTCGCCGGCCTCGGCTTCAACCCGCTGTACGCGGCGTCGATCTGTCTGATCGCCAATACGGCGCCGGTCGCCTGGGGCGCCATCGGCATTCCCATCGTCGTCGGCGGTCAGGTGGCCGGCATCCCCGATCTGGCGCTCAGCCAGATGGTCGGCCGTACCCTGCCCTTCCTCAGCTTCCTGGTGCCGCTCTACCTGGTCATCCTGATGGCCGGCTGGAAAAAGGGCCTGGAAGTCTGGCCGGCCTGCCTGGTCAGCGGCGGTTCCTTCGCCATCGCCCAGTATTTCTCGGCCAACTCGCCGCTCACCGCGCCGCTGCTGCCCGACCTGATCGCCTCGATCACGTCGATCATCTGCACGGTCACCTTCCTCAAGGTCTGGCATCCGAAGGAAAGCTGGCACTTCGCCGACGAGCCGAAGCGCGAAGGCAAGGCCAAGCTGCTGTACACCGGCGGCCAGATCTTCCGTGCCTGGGCACCGTTCATCATCCTCTCGCTGTTCGTCTGCGCCTGGGGTATCAAGCCGGTCAATCAGGCGCTCGACCAGATCACCAAGACGGTGTTCAACTTCGCCTTCCCGATCGCCGGTCTCGACCAGATGGTGATCGACCAGGCCGGCAAGGCGAAGGCCGCGGTGTACAAGTTCAACGTGCTGTCGGCTGCCGGCACCGCGATCCTCTTCGCCTGGTTCTTCTCCATCGTCGTCATGGGCGCCTCGCTGAAGACCGCCGGCTGCGTCGCCCGCGACACGCTGGTCACGCTGAAGTGGCCGATCGTCACCATCGCCACCATCCTCGGCTTCGCCTACATCATGAACTTCTCCGGCATGGCGATCACGCTCGGCTACGCCGTCGCCAGGACCGGTGCCGCCTTCCCGTTCTTTGCCGCCATCCTCGGCTGGCTGGGCGTCTTCATGACTGGTTCCGACACTTCGACCAACGCGCTGTTCGGCAAGCTGCAGGCAGTCACCGCCGAGAAGATCGGCATCGACCCGGTGATCACGATGTCGGCCAACACCTGCGGCGGCGTCTGCGGCAAGATGATCTCGCCGCAGTCGATCTCGGTCGCCACCGGCGCCACCGGCATGGTCGGCCGTGAATCGGAAATCTTCCGCTTCACCTTCAAGCACTCGATCGGCATGGCCGTCGTCGTCGGTGGCATGCACATGCTGTGGGCCTACGTCTTCCCGGGCATGGTGCCGACCTACGTCAAGCCGGTCGCGGCGGCCGCCGCTGCTGCCGCCGGCGCCGTGCAGGCGGCGGTCAACCCGGTCGGCCTGATGTGGCTGGGGATCTTCGTCGCCATCATCACCTGCGTCACCTTCCTGGCCCGCCGCCTCGGCGCCGACCTCGAAGCGCCCACCGCCGGCCACGACGAAGTACATTTCCACTAAGCAAGACCGCCGCCGGGGCCCGCCCCGGCGGCATTGTCCGCCCATGAGCGGCGGACAACTGGCTACAATCGCCGCTGTTTCGTTTTCTTCTCCCCGGGAATTTCCATGTCTGACTCCGCGTCCGATCCGCGCAAGGACGAACCCCTGCGCACCGATATCCGCCTGCTCGGCCGCCTGCTCGGCGACACCGTGCGCGACCAGGAAGGCGACAGCGTCTTCGAAACCGTCGAAAAAGTCCGCCAGACCGCCATCCGCTTCGCCCGCGACGGCGACCCGGCGAGCCGCGCCGAACTCGCCGCGCTGCTCGATCCGCTGCCGCGCGACACCACCCAGGCCGTCGTCCGCGCCTTCAGCTACTTCCTGCAACTGGCCAACATCGCCGAGGACGAGCACCACATCCGCCGCCGCCGCGCCCACGACCTGGTCGCCGCGCCGCCGCGCGAAGGCAGTCTGCTGTTCGCGCTCGACGCGCTGGCCGAATCCCGGGTTTCACCCGCAGCCATCGCCGATTTCTTCGCCCACGCGCTGGTCGCCCCGGTGCTCACCGCGCACCCGACCGAAGTCCAGCGCCAGAGCCTGCTGCGCAATCACCGCGACATCGCCCGCCTGCTCGACCAACGCGAACGCCTGCAACTGACGCCGGAAGAGGAAGCCGACAACGAACTGGCGCTGGCCAACGCCATCCTCACCCTGTGGCAGTCGCGCATGCTGCGCCCGACCCGGCTCAAGGTGATCGACGAGGTCAAGAACGGCATCAGCTATTTCAAGGAAACCTTCTTCAGCGAACTGCCGCGCCTCTACATCCAGGCCACCGAACAACTGCAGAAACGCTACCCGGAAACGCGCTGGGCGCTGCCGCCCTTTTTCCGCGTCGGCTCGTGGATCGGCGGCGACCGCGACGGCAACCCCTTCGTCACCGCCGACATCCTGCGCGAGGCGCTGCGCCTGCAATCGGCCGCCGTCATCAACCACTACCTCGACGAAGTCCATGAGCTGGGTGGCGAGCTGCCGCTGTCCGAACTGCTGGTCGACATCACGCCGGAACTGCGGGCGCTCGCTGAACGATCGCCCGACCGCTCGCCGCAACGCATCGACGAACCCTATCGCCGCGCGCTGTCCGGCATCTACGCCCGCCTCGCCGCCACCGCCCGCGCCCTCGACCATGTCGAGCCGGTGCGCCACGAGATCGGCCAGGCCGAGCCCTACGCCAACCCGGGCGAATTGCGCCACGAACTGAAGGTACTCGCCAGCTCGCTCAAGCTCAACGGCGGCGCCCGCCTCGCCGGCGGCCGCCTGCGCCGGCTGCTGCGCGCCGTGCAGGTTTTCGGCTTCCATCTGGCGCCGATCGACCTGCGCCAGAATTCCGAAGTGCACGCCCGCACCGTCGCCGCGCTGCTCGCCGCCGCCGGCCGCTGCCCGGACTACGAGGCACTTTCCGAAAACGAGCGGATCGACCTGCTGTGCGCCGAGATCGCCTCGCCGCGCCCACTCTATTCGCCCTGGCTGAACTACGACGAGGAAAGCCGCGGCGAACTGGCGATCTTCTTCGCCGCCCGCGAACTGCGCGAGAAATACGGCGACGCGGCCCTCCCCAACAGCATCATCTCAAAGACCGACGGCGTCTCCGACCTGCTCGAACTGGCGCTGCTGCTCAAGGAGGCCGGGCTGCTGCGGCCGGGCCCGGAACCGGCGCTCGACGTCAATATCATCCCGCTCTTCGAAACCATCGAGGACTTGCAGAAGAGCGCCGCCATCATGGACTGGCTGTTCGCGCTGCCCGCCTACCGCCGTCTGGTCAGCGCCCGCGGCGACGAACACGAGGTCATGCTCGGCTACTCGGACAGCAACAAGGACGGCGGTTTCCTGACCTCGGGCTGGGAGCTTTACAAGGCCGAAATCCAGCTCGCCGAAACCTTTGCCGAACACGGCATCCGCCTGCGCCTGTTCCATGGCCGCGGCGGCTCGGTCGGCCGCGGCGGCGGTCCGTCCTACCACGCCATCCTGGCCCAGCCGGCCGGCGCCGTCTCCGGCCAGATCCGCCTGACCGAACAGGGCGAAGTCATCTCGACCAAGTACGGTAACCCCGACACCGGCCGCCGCAACCTCGAAGTGCTGCTCGCCGCCACCCTGGAAGCCAGCCTCACCGACCACGAAAACCGCGTCGAGCCGGCCAGCCAGTTCCACGGCGTGATGGACGAACTGTCGCAGCGCGCCTTCCGCGCCTACCGTGGCCTGGTCTATGAAACCCCGGGCTTCACCACCTACTTCCGGCAATCGACGGTGGTTTCCGAAATCGCCTCGCTCAACATCGGCAGTCGCCCGGCATCGCGCAAGGCTTCCGAGCGCATCGAGGACCTGCGGGCGATTCCCTGGGTCTTCTCGTGGGCGCAATGCCGGCTCATGCTGCCCGGCTGGTACGGCTTCGGCAGCGCCGTCGACGGCTGGCTGGCGGAAAACCCCGACGGTCTGGCGACGCTGCGCCGCATGCTCAAGTCCTGGCCCTTCTTCCAGAGCCTGCTCTCGAACATGGACATGGTGCTGGCCAAGACCGACCTCGCCATCGCCTCGCGCTATGCCGAACTGGTCGCCGACAATGAGCTGCGCGAACGCATCTTCGGCCGCATCGTCGCCGAATGGCAACTGACCCGCCGCCACCTGCTGGCCATCCTGAAACAGGACGATTTCCTCGCCGACAACCCGATGCTCAAGCGCTCGCTGCAACTGCGCGCGCCCTACATGGACCCGCTCAATCACCTGCAGGTCGAACTGCTCAAGCGCCACCGTGCCGGCGACGGCGACGAGCGCGTCGCCCGCGGCATCCACATCACCATCAACGGCATCGCCGCCGGCCTGCGCAACAGCGGCTAAAATCCCCCGCCATCATGCCCA
The DNA here is from genome assembly GCF_048146105.1 of Azonexus caeni. NCBI lineage: Bacteria > Pseudomonadati > Pseudomonadota > Betaproteobacteria > Rhodocyclales > Azonexaceae > Azonexus > Azonexus caeni. The sequence continues at coordinate 7,270 of NZ_JBKJAD010000008.1, read as the reverse complement.
ATCCGATCAAACGCACCGTATTCTTCATCTCCGACGGCACCGGCCTCACCGCCGAAGCCCTCGGCCACAGCCTGCTGACCCAGTTCGAGGACGTCGAATTCCGGCAGATCCGCGTCCCCTTCCTGGACAGCATCGACAAAGCCCAGGAAACGCTGCAGCGCATCAACGCGCAAGGCGAAGCCGACGGCATGCGGCCGATCGTCTTCACCACGCTGGTCAACCAGGACCTGGCGACGATCATCCACCAGGCCGACGCCTTCTGCCTGTCCTACTTCGAAACTTTCCTCGCCCCGCTGGAAGTCGAACTCGGCCGCAAATCGAGCCACACCGTCGGCCGCTCGCACGGCACGGCGGAAAGTTCGGAATACAAGAAGCGGATCGAAGCGATCAACTACACCCTGGCCCACGACGACGGCATCACCGACCGCGACCTCGAGGAGGCCGACGTCATCCTGGTCGCCGTCTCGCGCTGCGGCAAGACGCCGACCTCGCTCTACCTGGCCATGCAGTTCGGCCTGAAAGCCGCCAACTTCCCGTTGATCCCGGAAGACTTCGACCGCGGCCGCCTGCCCGGCACGCTGGAAAGGCACCGCAGCAAGCTGTTTGGCCTCACCATCCAGCCCGAACGCCTGCACCAGATCCGCGAAGAACGCCGCGCCGGCAGCAAATACGCCGCGCTACCGAACTGCCGCTACGAGATCGCCGAGGCCGAAAAGATGATGCGCCGCGAAGGCATCCGCTGGCTGGATTCCTCGACCAAGTCGATCGAGGAAATCTCGGCCACCATCCTGCAGGAACTAAATCTGCGCTAAAAATTTCCTAGTATCAGACCCCGGACACTTGGCGCAACTGAAACCAATCGGATCAGCTTGGCGCTTACTACTCCCTTACAAACCCGTAGGGTTTGCCTCCTGCCAACGCCAAGCGTCCATGCACATAATGTCTATATCTCTTTCCGCACTCCAGTTCAAAGCTTGCGCCGCAAGTTCCGGATCTGCATAGCAACTGGCAACGTCACCCGGACGACGATCCACCACACGATAGGGGACCTTCCTGCCAGAGGCCTTCTCGAAGGCCGCAACCATTTCTAGCACACTATAGCCGCGCCCTGTACCAAGATTCACGGTGATTTCACCAGGCTTTCGATTTAGCACATCAAGCGCAGCAAGATGACCAAGCGCAAGATCGACGACGTGAATGTAGTCACGGACACCGGTGCCGTCAGGCGTTGGATAATCATTTCCGAAAATGGACAGTTCGCTTCGACGACCGACGGCTACCTGTGCAACGAAAGGCATCAGGTTATTCGGAATACCATTCGGATTTTCACCGATCAAACCGCTTGGATGCGCGCCAACGGGATTGAAATACCGCAATATGGCCACCCGCCAATCCTGATTAGCTTTGATTTGATCACGCAGTATTTCTTCGATAAACAGCTTCGTCCGTCCATAGGGATTAGTCGCTTTTAGCGGAAAATCCTCACGAATTGGGACTGAGCGTGGATCACCGTAAACAGTCGCCGACGAACTGAAGACAAGCTTACGCACCCCCGCTTGCTGCATAGCTTGAAGCAGACTTAGCGTGCCAACGACATTGTTTTCGTAATAGTGAAGTGGTAGCGATACAGACTCTCCAACCGCCTTCAGACCGGCAAAATGGACAACAGCATCAATGTCGTTCGCTGCAAAGAGTTGTGTCAAAGAAGCGCAGTCGCGAATATCACCCTCAATAAACAAAGGAGCTCTGCCTGCTATTCGCTCAATCCGTTCAAGAACCCGAAGGCTACTGTTACTCAAATTATCCAGAATCAGAACTGATTCGCCACGCCCTAAAAGTTCGACGACAGTGTGAGAGCCAATATATCCAAGCCCCCCAGTAACCAAAATCATCAGAAATTTCCTTTATTGATTCAATCAGCGATTGTGCAACCGCCTGATTTTCTCAATTGCCATGTACAGTAGCGTTAGTCAGACGTGATACGACTTAGCGTCAATGACAACCATCGGCTCAAGCCACCTTGGGCAGCGCCTGGCGCTCGGCGTAGATCAGGTCACAGATGCGGGCTTCCGGACGATAACCGGTCACCAGTTCCTGGATGCGCGCCCGGACACCGGGATAATCGTCGCTCTTGATCGCATCAATGGTCGATTGCAACTTCTGCTTCAACTCGTCCCAGGAAATGTAAGCCTCCTGGGCGCGCATGATCATCTGGTGCTGTGTCGGCAGAACATCATCACCGATCAACAACTCCTCGTAGAGCTTTTCACCGGGACGCAGGCCGGTGAACACAATCTCGATATCGCCGTTGGGATTCTCGGCGTTGCGCACAGTAAAACCGGAGAGGCGAATCTTCTTTTCCGCCAGTTCGACGATCTTCACCGGTTCGCCCATGTCGAGAACAAACACGTCGCCGCCCTCGCCCATTGAGCCCGCCTGAATCACCAATTGCGCCGCTTCGGGAATGGTCATGAAGTAGCGCGTGATCTCCGGATGGGTCACCGTCAGCGGCCCGCCGTTTTTCAATTGCTCGCGGAAAACCGGGATGACGGAACCGGAAGAACCCAGCACGTTGCCGAAACGCACCATCGTAAACCGCGTCTGATTACGCACCCTGACCTGACCGTAATCGCGGAACAGCGCCGGCTGCGGCTCACGCGCCAACGCCTGCAGCACCAGTTCCGCCATGCGCTTGGTACAACCCATGATGTTCGTCGGGCGCACCGCCTTGTCGGTGGAAACCAGGACAAAATTCTGCACGCCGGCCACCATGGCCGCCTGCGCCGTGTGCAAGGTGCCCATCGTGTTGTTGAAGAAGCCCTCAGCCACGTTGTACTCGACCATCGGCACGTGCTTGTAAGCCGCGGCGTGGTAAACCGTATTGACCTGCCAGGTCTGCATCACGTCCAGCAAGCGCCCGAAATTGCCGACCGAGCCCAGGATGGGGATCAAGCGCGTATCCAGGGAACGCTCCCGGATCAAATTCTCCAACTCGCCATGAATGGCATACAGCGAATACTCCGAATGCTCGAAGAGAATCAGAATTCGCGGCGCGCTGGTCATCACCTGGCGGCAGAGTTCGGAACCGATCGAACCGCCGGCACCGGTGACCAGCACCACCTGCTCGCGGATGCAATGCTCGAACAGGGCGGTATCCGGCGCCACCGGCTCCCTTCCCAGCAAATCGCAAATATCGACTTCCTGAAAATCATTGACCTTCACGCGGCCGCTGGCCAGATCCATGAACCCCGGCACCGTGCGTACATGCAGGGGAAATTTACCGAGTTCGTTGAGAATTTCCCGGCGCCGGTTACGGCTGACTGAAGGCAGGGCCAGCAACACTTCCTTGACCCCGCTGCGCTTGATCATCTCGCCAATCTGCTGGCCAGAAAACACCGGGGTCCCGTCAACGGCGCGCCCAACCAGATCGCCATCGTCGTCGAGGAAAGCCACCGGCTGCATCTCCCGGCCGATGCGCAGTGAAGTCAAAAGCTGCTGCCCCGCACTGCCGGCGCCGTAGATGGCAACACGCGGCAACTCGGAGACATGATTGGCCTCGACACGCGTGGAAACGGTCTGGCTCAAAAGAACACGCATCACAACCCGGACACCACCGATCATCAGGAGCGCGAATGCGCCATACAGAATGGGCAATGAAGGCGGCACCACCCAAGCCGGAGATTGCCCCCGCCAGAGAATCACCAGCGCCAATATGGCAGCGGAAAGAAAGACAGACTTGAACACCGTGAGCAAGGCCCGGGCGCCAAAATAGCGAACGACTGCGCGATACATCCCGGCAACTACGAAAATCGGGATCGTAAACAGTGGGACCGAGATGAACAGCCAAGCATGACGCCCCAGGGGATCAATGGGAAAGGCCGTGTCGAAACGAACAAAAAGTCCGAGCCACAAAGCCACCCAGATCAGTACCACATCAACCGCAACCTGCAGAGCGCGCTTCTGCCCCCAGGAAAGCTTCAGCAAAGGATGACAAAACCCACCACACCTACTTACCTGGTCACCTTCTATTTTTGCGTTTGTGTCCAAAGCCGAGCTCATGAATTACGTTCGGGCTAGCATTCTAGCATGCAGACGCAAATGTAAAGAACTGTCAAACCATCGCTCAGCAGAAACCACACCAATGCTCGAAATCAGCAAGAGGCACGAGCCATGACATCGCGCAACACCTCTCCGGCTTTACCAATCTCTGCATCGCTCAGGGTGGGATGAACCAGCATCATCAATGCCGTCTCGCCAAGCTCATGTGCCACCGCCAAACCCGGCTCGGGCCGCCAACCGGTTCCATCAAAGGCTCTTTCCAGATAGACCTCGGAGCACGAACCGGAGTAACACGGAACTCCAGCCGCAACGATTTCCGCCATGATGCGATCACGGGACCAGCCCACCCCCAGCATCTCGGGACGAACGAACATATAGAACTTGTACCATGCATGTTCCACCTCGGCAGCCGGCAACGGCACCCGCAACGCCGGACAAGCCTCAGCCGCATCAGCCAATCGTAGTGCATTTGCTTTGCGGGCTGCATGCCACTCAGGCATCCGCGCCAGTTGTATGCGACCAATCACCCCCTGCAACTCCGTCATCCGCCAGTTGGTGCCGAACGACTCGTGCACCCAGCGAAAGCCCGGCGGATGTTCACGCTCGTACACGGCATCCCAGGATTTGCCATGGTCCTTGTATGACCAGGCTTTTTTCCACCAATCGCGCCGATTCATCGTCAACATGCCACCCTCGCCACCTGTGGTCATGATCTTGTCCTGACAGAAGGACCATGCCCCGAAGTGGCCTATCGAGCCAACCGCCCGCCCCTTGTAGCGCGCGCCATGCGCCTGGGCGCAATCCTCGATGACGTACAACCCCTTTTCCTCAGCCAGCGCCATGATCTCATCCATCTCGCACGGCCAACCGGCCAAATGCACACAGATGATCGCCCGCGTACGCGGAGTCAGAACCGCCAGAACGGTATCAGCCGTAATGTTCTGGGAATCGCGATCCACATCGGCGAAAACCGGTACAGCCCCGGCCGTCACGATGCTGGAGGCCGAAGCCAGGAAAGTACGCGAGGTCACCACCACTTCGTCGCCATGACCGATGTCCAGGACTTTCAAGGCTAGATCAAGTGCCAACGTACCGTTTGCCAGAGCAATTGCGTACTCGCTACCGCACCAGGTCGCAAACTCCTTCTCGAATTCGCGGCATTCCTGGCCGGTCCAGTAATTGACCTTGTTCGAAAGTAGTACACGCGAAACGGCTTCAGCCTCTTCCTGCGTGAAGCTCGGCCAAGGGGAAAACGGGGTATTCAACATTTCTCAATCCTTGATCAACGGCCGGGCTGGATTACCGACCACAGTAACACCCGGCGGAACATCCTTGGTCACCACCGCACCCATACCAACAACTGCACCACGCCCAATTACCAGGGGCTTGCCGGGAATCCCCTGTCGAATTATTGCGCCAGATCCGATGTAAGCGTGATCATGAATATGCACATTACCGTTGCACTTGACGCCTGGAGCAAAAGTAACAAAATCGCCGATCACGCAATCGTGCTCGACGTAGCTGTAGAGATTCGCCTGGAAATGAACGCCAATCCGAATGTTGGAAGTCAAGGTCACGAAGGGACTCAAAATAGCCCCATCGCCAAGCGCTACCTCATCCATCTCGACGACATTGGCCGCACGAACATTCCAGAAATGGACACCTGCTCCAATGCAACGCCCCGCCAGCATCTCGCGTATACGACTGTTGGCAATTGCTAATGAGGCATATCGCTCCACACAATCCTCAGCGAGGAACTGCTCGAAAGTCAGCACGCGGTGGCCGTTAACCTCCAGAGCCGGCGGGTTGTCATCAACGAACACTAACTGATCCGCCGGAATACCTGCCTGCGCAAGCTGTGCCCGGGCCAGCGGAATAATGCCGCGACCACAACCGTTAGCACCATAAATAGCGAACAAATTAGCCATCAGATTAAAAACCGAGATTAGAAAACATCCGACATGACAAATTCACGCCGAAAGTCGGCCCCATGATAGCCAGCGTCAAATAAACGGAATCCAAACTGATATTTAAACAGGTTGGGTGTTAGGAAATTTTCAGCCGAAAACTTCCCATCAAGCAAAACTCTGTAATTCTGATGTCGCTCTATCGAGTTCAACCCATTTCGATCGATATGCAGAACATTCCAGACACCTTGATACTCTTTGGCAACGAGTCCCGGCATCCTGTTTATTTTTGCTCCCGGCATGGAAAATCGCCAGTTGGCCTGTGCCTCATCAAGCGAATCCCATTCGATTTCAGCTGGCTTCAACAACGCCCTCTGCAAATCCTGACTGTCCAGAATTTCACCTCCGGAGAAATCAAAAACCCCATCCGGAATCAGAAGTGTCCAGCCGAGATTTTTTATAAAACCAGGCGCCGAATTCGCGTTCGGAAAACCATAAACCATCGACGCCCCATCAGCTTCGAGCATCGAATAAACCCGCTTGGCCAACTCGGTGAATAACCCCTTCCCTCTACCATCCGGATGAACCATGGTCGTCATCGAACGATAGGCAATGAAAGAGTTCCCACGAAAACTCAAGCGAGTGGGAAGAACTGCATAATGCCCGAGCAATTTCCCATTTTCATAAAAGAGTGAAACGTATGGATCACCTACTGGATTATCGATATAAAACCAACGCCACTCATCGCGGGATAGTGGTTTTCCGAACGAGTCCAGGAAAAGCTGACTAATTTCCTCTTCCTTGTCGAGAAGTGTATTTTTATCCTTGATATCGAAATACATCAAATAGTCTCCAAATCAGTTTTTTTTATTGGCATGCTGATCGTAACGGGTCGCCGTCGCCTGCCCGGGCATAGAAATCCCTTCTCGCCCCAGGACGACGGGAATTGTCTTCAGAAAAATTTCGAGATCCATCCTGAAACCGAAGCGCCGGACATATTCGACATCAAGAGAAAATTTCTGATCCCAATCCAGGGAGTTCCTCCCCCGAATCGCAGGGCCTTTGCACTCGAACATCATAGCGAGTGGAATATGCCGTTGAAGTCACATGACCGAGAGAATCGTTAACTTTCATTGGCTTATGCATGTGTATTGTAAACGCCTGAAGAATCCGGTCTACTTTCGTCTTTTGGACGGACGAAATGCGCCATGGAAGCTTCAGTCTGATGGATTGCCTTGATGAGCTTGAAGACCCGCGAGAAACCAGTAATGGAACGCTCTACGATTTCCGGGAGCTGCTGGTGA
>NZ_JBKJAD010000089.1:0-255 GCF_048146105.1 Azonexus caeni | reverse complement strand
CTCTTTGAAGCGCAGCAGCTATTTGATCCCAAACGCCCTTGGTCTCCCAGCGGGCGAATCGAACATAGGCCGTGTGCCAGTTGCCAAACTCCTTTGGCATGTCCCGCCAAGGGCAGCCTGTTCGAGCAATGTAGAGTACCGACTCCACGAACAAACGGTTATCCGCTGCCGTGCGTCCTCTGTCTGTGGCCTTCCCAGGCAGAAAATCCGCTATGCGTGACCACTGGTCATCGGTGAGCATTCGGCGATCCATGT
>NZ_JBKJAD010000088.1:0-255 GCF_048146105.1 Azonexus caeni | reverse complement strand
TCATCGCCACGTTGTCGCCCGGCATGACCATTTCCGTGCCTTCCGGCAGCGAGATCGCGCCGGTCACGTCGGTCGTGCGGAAGTAGAACTGCGGACGGTAGTTGTTGAAGAACGGGGTGTGACGACCACCTTCGTCCTTCGACAGAACATACACTTCGCCCGTGAAGTGGGTGTGCGGGGTGATCGAGCCCGGCTTGCACAGGACCTGACCACGCTCGACGTCTTCACGCTTGGTACCACGCAGCAGGGCGCCGA
>NZ_JBKJAD010000087.1:0-255 GCF_048146105.1 Azonexus caeni | reverse complement strand
TCTTCAATACCATCAACGCGCATCTGGCCGAGAAAGGTCTGTTGCTGCGTGAAGGCACGATAGTCGATGCCACCCTGATCGCCGCGCCACCCTCGACCAAGAACCGGGAAGGGAAACGGGATGAAGAAATGCACCAGGCGAAGAAAGGCAGTCAATGGCATTTCGGGATGAAGGCGCACATCGGCGTCGATGCCAAGTCCGGATTGGTGCATACGGTCATTGGCACCGCCGCCAACGTGAGCGACATCACTCAGG
>NZ_JBKJAD010000086.1:0-255 GCF_048146105.1 Azonexus caeni | reverse complement strand
ACCGCCGCCAACGTGAGCGACATCACTCAGGCCCAGGCGCTCCTGCATGGTGACGAAACCGATGCCTTTGGTGATGCCGCCTACCAAGGTATCGAGAAGCGGGCAGAGAGTCAGGAAGTCCCGGTGAACTGGCATGTAGCGATGCGTCCGGGCAAGCGCAAGGCCCTGCCGGGGACGTCGCTGGGAGATCTGCTTGAACGGATCGAACACGCCAAAGCCAGTATCCGTGCCAAGGTCGAACATCCGTTCCATGTG
>NZ_JBKJAD010000085.1:0-256 GCF_048146105.1 Azonexus caeni | reverse complement strand
ATTGCTTGAGGCGGCAGAAAAAACGCTCAACCAGATTTCGTGCTTTATAGCGATGCCAATCGACGGTGCGAGGCGTTTTGCGGTTGCTCCGTGGCGGAATGATGGCTTGGGCGCCTGTTTCTTCAATAGTCTGAACCAAGGCGTCGCTGTCGTAGCCCTTGTCCGCTATCACCGCACCGGCGTCGATCCGCTCAATTAATGCCGCGCCTTGCGTGATATCAGCCACTTGTCCTGCGGTCAGGATCAGACGGATCGG
>NZ_JBKJAD010000084.1:0-274 GCF_048146105.1 Azonexus caeni | reverse complement strand
CACGCATAGCGGATTTTCTGCCTGGGAAGGCCACAGACAGAGGACGCACGGCAGCGGATAACCGTTTGTTCGTGGAGTCGGTACTCTACATCGCTCGAACAGGCTGCCCTTGGCGGGACATGCCAAAAGAGTTTGGCAACTGGCACTCGGCCTATGTTCGATTCGCCCGCTGGGAGACCAAGGGCGTTTGGGATCAAATAGCTGCTGCGCTTCAAAGAGATGCTGATCTTGAAGAGTTGTTTATCGATGCGACGATTGTTCGTGCCCATCAGCA
>NZ_JBKJAD010000083.1:0-289 GCF_048146105.1 Azonexus caeni | reverse complement strand
CTTGGGTCCGCTGGGCAAAGCCCCGTAGAACCATCGCCTCGGTCATCCGCTGTCTGAGTGTGCTCATGTCCTTCTCCTCTTCTGACTCGGGAACATTCCCAAGGAAAAGGATCGGGTCGGGCCGCTCTATGCTTGAGCCAGAAACTCCGTAAGACAGCCTAATTCTACTTTGTCAGATTCCCCCAAAGTCATCTGAAGCCGTCATGTGATAAAATGCAAGCTGTTGTTTTAAATGAATTTACAGAGGCTTTGGATTTTCATGACGGCCTCAATATTCCGAATGCATTCG
>NZ_JBKJAD010000082.1:0-289 GCF_048146105.1 Azonexus caeni | reverse complement strand
AGCGTTTTTTCTGCCGCCTCAAGCAATTCCGCCGACTGGCAACTCGCTATGAAAAACTGGCTACGCGCTTCAACGCATTCTTGCAACTTGCCTGCGCTTACATCTGGCTAATGTGAACACGCCCTAATAATTGCGGCCAATATATCAACAGCATTTTGTAATCAGGGCTTCCGCACTCGAACCGCATATTCCCGAATGACATGACCGATAGCAGATAGTCGTTAACCTTCAACACCTTATGCAAGCATCTTGTGAACCCATTGGAAATCACGTCTACTCTCTCCTTTTG
>NZ_JBKJAD010000081.1:0-299 GCF_048146105.1 Azonexus caeni | reverse complement strand
ATGTCGTGCGTCGTCCCGTCCACCGTCTTCACGGTGAAGGTCTCGACCTTCGTCTCGCCTTCGCCCAGGTATTGCACGTCGGCGTTCGCCACCGTGTAGGTCCAGTCGCCGGCCGCCGTGATCGTCAAACCGCCCAGCGCACCCGCGCTGGCGACGATGCCCGTGGTCTGGAACTGTGCTTCGTCCAGGCCATCGACGTCCGTCACCAGCAGCGTGCCGGTGTCGGTCAGGTTCGGGTTCGACGCGTCTTCCGTCACCGCACCCTTGTCCTTGCCGCTCACTTCGGCGCCGTCATTGGT
>NZ_JBKJAD010000080.1:0-305 GCF_048146105.1 Azonexus caeni | reverse complement strand
TTGGGCGAAGCCGCGGCGGGCTGACGACCAAGATTCACGCTTGCGTGGATGCACTGGGTAATCCGATCCGTCTGATCCTGACCGCAGGACAAGTGGCTGATATCACGCAAGGCGCGGCATTAATTGAACGGATCAACGCCGGTGCGGTGATAGCGGACAAGGGCTACGATAGCGACGACTTGGTTCAGATCATTGAAGAAACAGGCGCCCAAGCCATCATTCCGCCACGGAGCAACCGCAAAACGCCTCGCACCGTCGATTGGCATCGCTATAAAGCACGAAATCTGGTTGAGCGTTTTTTCTGC